>CAZORO010000834.1:0-1520 GCA_964581845.1 uncultured bacterium | reverse complement strand
CGATCATACCCCCAAGCCCCCGGCCGTTTCATGCACCCTTGCCGGAAATACACGAAGTATTCCAGAGTTCCTCAGAAAAACTGGCACCCAGAGTGACAACATGTTCGCTGGTTTGAACAAGCCTTCTATAACATTCCACGACTTCTGGTGCAGGTATCCTCCCAATGTTGGTTTTGAGGAAGGCTATCAAGTCATCCTGTGAAACCTCAACGGAGGGACCAAAAACGAGTGAGCCGTCCGGTTGGTATTCAATTTCATTCAGTACAAATTTGTTGCTGAGCGGGATATGTTCGATAGAATAACCGAGATCCCAGAGCATTTGAAAAAGGTCTCTTTCGTAATGCTCACACTTGTCTTTCAGTTCCAGGAATTTTTCCTCTTCCTCACTGAAATGTTTCTCATCCTCAAGCGGTAGAAAGTGACTCCAGGCCTTCTCTGCGAAATCGGGGGAAAATCCAAAGATACTCTGGGCTGATGAAAGGAAAGTCCGAATGGCATTATCGGTGTTCTTCGCGTTGGCAAAGTCTACTATCAGTTGGCCGTATTGCCGTTTGGGGAGACGCTCCCCTGAAGGTGCCGTCGTCATTCACCCGATCTCCTCTAATCGGTCCTCGGGGAATTCCAGGGAAACCGGTGAGGAAACCGGCATTCGGAGCGTCCTCCTATCCCTGGAAGCTGGTCCAAAAGCTGCTACCAAATTGCTACCATAATGAGCCACAACACCGCAAAAAATCAACCATCAACAGACAAAGTGAATCATGATTTCTTCAATCAGGATCAACGATTAGACAAGACCATTGATTAACAAAAAGAACCGCTTTCACACTCACACGGTGGAAGTCGGAGGTTCGAATCCTCTTCCGCCCACCAGAAAGTCCTCGCGCCATGCGGTTTTGCAGCCGCGTGGCGCTGTTTTCTACTTCTGTATCCGCGGCCACCCGGTCCCTCATACCCTGCTCTTTCAGAGAGATGGTTCAGGTCCATACCCGGCGGTTTTTTGGCCCTGTGCCGCCAATAGACTGAGCAACGCCCCAGCAAGATGCTCTGCCTTCTGCAAGAATGTCCAGGAGCCGGATCTTATTAGAATTCAAGGCGCACTGCTTCTTGGGATTCCTCATTTTGAAGTGAGGCCGATAAAGGAATAAGCCTCTAATGCCGCAAATTGTCGACAGACTTCCTCAACCCTTGCACTGAAAGCTTTTTCCGCGTATGTTTGCCGGATCGCGTCAGGGGATCCAACCTTCCACAGGATATTGTAGTGACACTGGAGAAGTACCGTAAGAAAAGGGATTTTACTCGGACGACCGAGCCTTCCGGAACAACGGAGCTTCCTCAAGAAGGGGAACGGCACTCTCGCCGCTTTGTCGTCCAGAAGCATCATGCCCGCAGCCTCCATTATGATCTCCGCCTGGAGGAAGAGGGTGTGCTGAAGAGTTGGGCAATCCCCAAAGGACCGAGCCTCGATCCGGCCGATAAGCGGCTTGCGGTGGAAGTGGAGGACCATCCTCTGGAGTACGGCG
>CAZORO010000833.1:0-1523 GCA_964581845.1 uncultured bacterium | reverse complement strand
CCCTTCAGAACATCCTCAATGTTCCCAAGAGTGACAGGAAACCTGAAGGTGACCTTGCTCCGCCGGATGTGCTCTATGAAGAATCCCGGATACCCTTGCTGGTGAATCTCGAGAATCCTGAGATTCCCAGAAAATTCACAATGGCGGACTACTTCGGATGGCAGCTCGGTCCAGAGGAGGGATTCCGTGAAAGCGAGCAGCCAAATCACCTCGGGGCTTTCGACTCTCTATACGTGGGCATGAGAGCAAACGTATCCACTTCCACGCCCTGACAAAAAACCGGGTGGACTTTGTTTGGACGATCCAATCGTTTGTTATTCCTCGGTACTGGTACATCGACCGGGATTCCTGTTATCGGTTGTCAGTGCCGTGTCTGTACCTCCACTGACCCCCGTGATACCCGTAGCCGGGTGTGCGCTCTCCTAAAGACCCGTCCCTTCGATGGCGCTCCCTGGGAATACACCCTGTTGGATACTTCGATCGACCTGCGTCAGCAATTGGCGATGGCCGGAGCCCCTTTAGTGGTAACCGTGGTTTACACTCATGCGCATGTGGATCACTTCTTTGGATTGGATGAACTGAGAGTTGTCCAATACCGTCTCGACAAACCCATCGACATCTTCTGTTCAGAGGAGGTGAAACACCGCCTTCTGGCGGTCTACTCCCATTTGTTCGATCCTGATGTCCAACAGGGGGGCGGGATCCTTTCAGTCCGTGTTCACCCCACCCGGGAACGCTTCAGGGCGGGAGTGATGGATTTAGTGACACTGCCAGTTCTTCATGGAACCCAACAGGTTCAGGGCTATCGATGGGGGGGACTGGCTTATATCACCGATTGCAGTTTCATCCCAGAAAAAACCTGGCCGCTCTTGGAGGGTCTTGACACCTTGGTGCTGGATGCCTTGCGCAAGCGCCCTCATGATACCCATTTCTGCCTCGAGGAGGCTCTGGAGGTAGTGGCGAAACTTCAACCACGCAGGACCTACTTCATTCATATGACACATGATCTCCTGCATGCGGAGACTAATGAGGAATTGCCAGAGGGAGTAGAACTGGCATATGACGGTTTGGAGATCGATCTGCCCGGCTTCGATCCAGTTGAATGGGTTTGACAGCCCCCTCAACTCTCCCTTTCCATCATGCGTACGCTTATGAGAGCAAGTCGGGAGGGGGCAATGAGTTCTCCCTCCTCCTTGTGGGGGAGGTTTGGGATGGGTGGGGAATCAAACGGAATATGTTCCGGTTATTGCGTTCCTGCCGAGAGGCTCTCCGTAGCGCTTACAGGGACTTCCGCTGGGACGGCGAGTTCTTCAGTGGCCGTCTCAACCGCTTCAGTGTCCTCAAAGAGCGGTTTTCCTAGATACCCCAGCTCTCCGCGTTTGTAGTACTCCTTCTCAGCCCAAGGACCACGTACCCGATTTAAGTTTTCGAGTGCGAGAAAAGAGTCATCATAAGTGCCCGTGAACAGGTAGGTCCTTTGCGTGAAGTAGATCAAAAGAACCACGCAAACGCCGATGATGATC
>CAZORO010000832.1:1221-1536 GCA_964581845.1 uncultured bacterium | reverse complement strand
CGGGAGTGATCGAGTTCGCCACCGAGGCGGGAAAGGAATATGAGATCGCCGCGAAGTAAATAACCGTTCGGAGTACACGCTTCAGCGTGCCTGTGCAACCTGAAAGTTGAACTCCGAACGAATTCCTCTATCTCAGTCTCTGGCAGTGTGGGCAGAGATGTGTGCCGCGTTGGGCCACCACGATCCTTTTTATGGCGGACCCACAATGAGGGCAGGGTTGGCCCTCCCGGCCATAGACTCCATGCTCGTTTTGATAGGAGCCCGGGATGCCTTCAGGGCTGACATAGTCATTGATCGAGGAACCACCTGTCTCGA
>CAZORO010000832.1:0-1211 GCA_964581845.1 uncultured bacterium | reverse complement strand
TGGCCCGTTCGAGGATAATTCTCAAAGCCCTCCATAGGTCACTGAGACGGTTCCTCCGCAACCGTCTCGAGGAGGTTTGAGGGTGAATCTCCGCGAGGAAGAGGCTTTCATCGGCATAGATGTTACCGATTCCCGCGAGCACCACCTGGTCAAGAAGGAGAGGCTTGATCATCCGGTTGCGTTTTCCAATACGCTCAAGGAATTCCTCCTCGCTGATGGAAAGGGCATCCGGACCGAGTCCACATGTAGGTGATTCAACCGTCTCATCGACCAGCCACAGCCGTCCAAACCGGCGAGGATCCCGGTAGGAAAGAAAACCTCCGCAGGTGAGAGGAAACTCGATATGGGTGTGGGGATGGAGTGGATCCTTTACCGCACGGAAGTAAAAGCAACCCGTCATCCGGAAATGGACCACCACCTGACGGCCCTTCTCCAGATTAATCTTGAGAAACTTTCCCTGACGGGTCAGGCTTGTCACTTCGGCTGGGAAGAACCGTCTCCATGCGGTCTCCCCACGGATCAAAACACCAGGGAAATACTCCACACACCCCAGGAACCGAGCTCCATGGAGTTTTTTTTCCAGGCAACGGCGCACATTCTCGACCTCGGGGAGTTCTGGCATCGAAGTGCCCTTAGGTTATATCTGAAACTCGAGGAACACAGCCCCTTTCCCGATCCGGGAAGAGAGGGTGAGGTGAAGGATGGAAGGGTGAAAACATAACGGTGGGACTCGACCGGCGCGTATAATCCATGAATAATCGATGTACGTGGGAAATTCATCGGTGAGTTGGCTTCATTTATGACTTTATTCGCCAAGCTGCCACAGATCGATTCAGACATCCCCTCAGTTCTGGTGGTGGATGACGACAAGTTCACCCGCCAGATCATGGAGAGATATCTGACACGTGTGGGGTTCCAGCTACAAACCGCTACTGATGGACGTGAGGCCATTGGAATGCTGGAGAGCCTGCGTCCGGATATCATCATCTCCGACTGGATGATGCCTGAGGTGGATGGGCTCGATTTATGTAAATGGGTTCGTCAACACGATGACCTCAAAGACACCTATTTTATCCTCCTGACCGCCAAGGACCGTTTGGAGGACAAGACTCTGGGTCTAGAGATTGGCGCGGATGACTACATGACTAAACCGTTCCAAGGCGCTGAGTTGATCGCGCGGGTACGCTCCGGTCTACGTCTACGTGGAATCC
>CAZORO010000831.1:0-1540 GCA_964581845.1 uncultured bacterium | reverse complement strand
CTCCAAGGTTGTTGGACATTGATATTCGGGCTGAAAGAAAACAGTGAAATCACATGGTTTTGATAGGTGACGGCATCCCGGATCAATCCATCCCGCCAGTTAGCAAGAAAAATGGGGTTCTGGAGCATGGTGCCCGGAACTCCCTGTTCCATGTAGAGACGCCAGAACATCCTGCGGTAGGCCGCGAGCATCTGTTCGTGCATGTTAACCGCGGGCAACGGCCAGGTGTTCGCCGGGTCGGTCATGTAAAAGAAGTCTGCAACCTTTCCAATTTTGGGCAGCCAGGGGTCGTATCCCAACCAGGTGAATATGAAAAACTGGTCTGGATGGTTGGAGCCTTCTCTTAGGCGCTGGTGGTATTCCATCACCCCCTTCATCTGTTTGTAGAGCCCCCCCCGCCCTTTGGGATGTGGGTGATTTGGATCGAAACAGGGACTGACAATCAAGAAGTCCAGTCCCCAATTTGTCCAATCATGCTTACGAATCCAGGGGAGGTGGGCATCCACGAGTGAATCGACAAACTCCGGCACTCCCCAGCACTGAATCAACTGCTCATTGCGTTTTCCGTTTTCATCCATATAGGCCCATTCGGGGTGTTGCCACTTTTTTGGCTCGCTTTTCCAGAAAAAACCGACTCCATAATTCAGAGGTGCACCACTTCCGAACAATAAACCATTCTGGGCCGCGTATTTGGATACCTCTTCAACCACTCCCGGCTTTGGACGGCCGGGTAAGAAGACATTGTGATCCTCATACAGCATATAGGAGTTGAACCCCCAATGCGCGGCCAAGTCTATTTCTTTATAGAGCGTTTCGGGGCGGTCCATCACCGAGGCTTGCTCACGGCGCATGTCCATGTCGTCGTAAGATTGGAAATGAAGCTGGGCAGTCCCGCGCCGGTTGGGAGCGAGGATTTCGTACATCTCGCGGAAAGCACGGATTTCACCACGGTCAGGGCTGCCGGAGGTGATGGCACTTTCAGAGACCTGGGTCTTTGTCGACCAAGTTCCCTGATCCATTTTGAAATCAATAGCCGTTCCTCCGCCTGTCCCTACCGGAAAACCATCAAGCTCATACCCCCCAAGGTTGATGACCTCAGCATGGTGTTCATATCCTGGTTTGAGTTCATCCTCCAGGGCATACCCAAGCCGGATCCAGTCACCCTCGATTTCGATCTCTGTGTAGGGAAAATCCATGTTGAGCAGAATGCCGCTCTTCCCAAGTCTTGCAAAAGCCACCAGGTCGGAGGCTGATGTGGAGGTTTTCACAACCTTTCGGAAGTTCCTCAGTTGATAGGAGGCCACCCATATACGATCGAGTTTTCCGTTTGTGGAACCGGTGTACTCGATCCTCAACGACCGCCGGTCAAAGGGTTCCTCACCACGGAGCTCATTCCGGACAATAGCCTTCCAGTCATTCGTTTCAAGTATGGTTTCAAGAACGGCAAGGGAATCCTGGTTTTCAGAATGTGTATCGGCCACTTTGAAATCACGGCTGCTCACTACTCCGGAGGAGGTTACCAAAAGGAACTCTTCCTCTC
>CAZORO010000830.1:0-1554 GCA_964581845.1 uncultured bacterium | reverse complement strand
AAAATCTCTTGGGGCATGCCCCCGTGCGGGTTCGATTCCCGCCCCAGGCACCAGCTTTCAGGTTTTGCTCTTTCGGAGTTGCCTAAGTATCGCAATTCAATATTACCTCTTGCAGATCTCCCTGTCGACACTGCCTTTTCTTTAAGAAATCCCTCAAAGAAATCCACTTGAATCCGTTCACTTAACGTGGTGGTCTCGGCTCATTTTGCCTGTTCCTGGATTGAGTGGTTTCGGCGCCAACCCTTCGTCATGCCGGCGAAAGCCGGCATCCAGTTGGTGGCTCCCATTTCCTTGATTCCTGCTTTCGCAGGAATCAACCATGCAAGGGGCTTGCACCCCGTTGGATGAAAGTCCCACTTTCGTAGGAATGACGAACGAGGATTGAAAGATGAGAATCACTCAAATTAGACTGTTATCAAAGTGGATCAAATTCAGAGGCAATTTGTGATGGTATTTGGGGATGAGGGTGGGCACTGTGTTTGCCCAAATGAGGGTGGTCAGAGGCTCCCGGCGAGTCGAAGAATGACCCTTCTTTCCAGATCGGCAATGATCGTCTTGAGCGCCTCACTTTCCACAACAGGTCCTGAATTGTTCCATCCCCTGAACAACGCATCCCTTGTCTTCTGCTGAAACTGTTCCAGGCTTGTAGCCATAGACTCCCAGATAAAGAGCTTCTGAAGGATATGACGCTCTGCTGAGGTCAGGTCCTTTTCGCTATCGAAGGATTTTCCACTCACTGTCGTGATGATCACCCTGTCGTCTTTCCTGCCAAGTTGGTCGGCCCCAGGTCTCCGATTTCCGGGAATTGGATTCTCGAATGTCCAGGGTGGTGGTCAGGGTTGATAAGATCATGTGAGCCACGTGATTGACCAACCGTCTTTCAGGTACATTTTTCAAGAAAAATCCACCTGATATCTTTTGAAAGTTGGGGATCACCAACCGCTCAACCGCCAGCCTTGGTCGAGGCCCTGCAGGACGGGGGGGCCGAGCATGGCTGCGGTCCCCCTGGAAGTCTTCGACAACGCGACTGGTCATGATCATTCAGTTCATTGCAACCAACTGCCACCGCGGTCGGACATTCATGGAACAGCATTTGCCATGTCGGCGATTTCTATCTATGGCCTCTGTAAAAAGGTGCGGCAGGATAATGGCCTCTATGAGCTGGATAAAAAGAAGGGTGTGCTCTCCCTGCTCGATAACCATGGTCGCCGCGGCCTCCCCATATGCCATAGGCTCGATAACCGGTTGGTGGATAAGGGCCGCCAATAACGAAACCAACATTTACTGGAGGAACGAAAATGGCCGGTGGAAGGGGAGGAGGACACATGGGCCGGACATGGCATATCCTTCTTTCAGTTCGGTACTCTCTCCGCTCAATGCGAACCCAGTCGCTCCCCTCTCCCACTGTTTTTTGGATAACCCCCTTCTGTTCACTGCACAGCGCTGCATAAACGCTTCCCCCCTTGGCCCTCGCTGTTTGCATGCGTTCAACTCTTTTGGGTGAGAGCGGCATATAGCGGGTCCCAGTCGTTCCTTCTATCCGCACCTTGTTCC
>CAZORO010000829.1:0-1580 GCA_964581845.1 uncultured bacterium | reverse complement strand
GCCTTTTCATTGAATATCTGCTTGATCAGAGATTCGATTTCCTTGCGTGTGGATTGAAGCCTTGATGTGAGTTGCTCCCGGACCAATGGATAGGGGATAGCGGTGGCTCTTCTAACTCCTTCATCAAATAAAGCGGTCCAGTCCTTGGGGAGCTGTTCTCCATTCTTGATACGGTTTGGAAGAGCAAGCAGATCCTTCTCCAGGGCGGTCCCAGTCACCATGACCTGGCTGACCTGCGTATCGGCTGCCTGGAGGTCCGCCGCTGTTCGGGAGGCATCCGGAATCAACCAGCCATAAAGCAGACTGGTCTGATCCATCCCGGAAGCCGCTTGCTCAAGAGTTTTCGCGAGTTCGGCAAACCCTTCCCATGATGTTGAGTGGACTATGGAGAGAAGCTCCCTGGCCTTTTGGATGCTGGATTCGACCTTCTTATTGGTGGACACTTGAATCTGCGCACGTTGTATCTCAACCCGTTTGCCGGATGGTTCCAGTACGATCACCCGGTCAGGGTACAACCGCACGATCTCATAGGTCTGTTTTCCAGCGGGGGTGGTGATGTCAATGGTAACCGGATCGGCAGACCAAGCAATCAATGGGCAGACCAGGTAAAAAAGGAGGCAGTAAGCAGGGAAAATAACCCATACCATGGTGCGTATATGAGGAAAACTAATCATGGTCTCCAATAAGACAATCATCGTACGCTGAAATCCATACTTGAAGGCCATTCAAATGATCGTCTAGACTCCCCCCTCATCCTGACTCCAAGGCGGCGCGATGAAAATCCACGAATATCAGGCGAAAGAGTTGTTCAAAGCGTACGGTGTCCCAGTTCCCCCAGGAAGGGTGGCAGGGACTCCAGAGGAAGCCCTGGCGGCCGCGCAATCTATCGGCGGCAACCGCTGGGTGGTAAAAGCCCAGATCCACGCTGGAGGGCGTGGTAAAGGAGGGGGGGTCAAACTGGCGGAATCATTCGAGGAGGCCGGGGAGGTAGCTCGGGCAATCTTGGGCATGACCTTGGTGACCCACCAGACTGGCCCTGAGGGGCGAGTGGTCCGCAAGGTGCTTGTCGAACAAGCCACCTCTATCGAACGGGAGCTCTATGCCGCCATCCTATTTGACCGCACCAGCGCCTCTCCCGTGGTCATCGCCAGCGCGGCGGGAGGGATGGAAATCGAACAAGTCGCGGCGGAGTCTCCGGAGAAGATCCTCCGTGTTCCGATTGACATCCGATATGGCCTCCCCGCGTTTGCGGCCCGGAAGACTGCTTTTGGTCTGGGCCTTTCAGGAAAGACCGCATTCAAAACGGCCTCGCTATTATTGGCGCTTTATGATGTCTTTATAAAAACGGATGCCTCTCTAGTGGAAGTGAATCCTCTCGTCGTAACCAATGATGGGGATGTCTTGGCGCTAGATGGGAAGATGAACCTCGATGACAACGCCCTTTACCGACATCCTGACATCATGGCCTACCGCGATTTGAATGAGGAAGAGGAGTTGGAGATCGCAGCTTCCGAGCATGACCTGAACTACATCAAGCTGGATGGAAACGTGGGTTGCATGGTCAATGGAGCCGGCCTTGC
>CAZORO010000828.1:0-1594 GCA_964581845.1 uncultured bacterium | reverse complement strand
CAACGTCCGCGCCGCTGCCATTCGTGCCTTGGCATGGGCGGGGGATGTTTCCCATGTCAAGATCGCCGACAAGGTCCTGGGTAAGGCGGATGAAGCCACTCTGTGGGAGACCTCCGATGCAATCCTCAGACTGGCGGATGGCATCGCCACGCGAGGGAAAAACCGTGAAGCCGCAACAGAGCTCTACACGAGAATGCTCAAGCAAACCAAGGACATCACCATCCAGATGGGAGCAATTGCTGGGCTTGGACGGTATGGGAATGTCAGTAGCGTGCCCACCATTCTGGAGGCGCTCAAGGGCACCAACGGGAAAGACCTGGAACCGGCGGCGCTAGCAGCATTTAATGTCCTCGATGGCACGGAAGTAACGCTTGCCCTGGTTGAGGCATACCCGGGGTTATCGAAGGATATGCAACTCTGCCTTCTATTGACCTTCGGAAAAAGACAGGATCCGGCTGTTCTGCCGGTTCTGACCACCAGCCTGGATTCAAACGATTCCGCCACTCACAAGATGGCCCTTAGAGGACTGGTGGAAATGGAATCCGTGGAGGCGCTTAACCTTGTGATCGCCGATGCTGGCAAGCGCTCAGGCGAGGATCTTCATGCCAACTTTGAAACCTTGCGCCAGTTCGTTGAGAGATTCCAGCGGAAAAATGAACCACTCCTGGCAGGGGCGGCTTATCTCGCCCTTGACCAGAAAGCCGATTCGGAGGAGGTCAAGAAGGAGGCCTTCGAGGGTATCAAGCGCTACCCCACCGGGGATTCGCTGAACATTCTCCTCGATTCCATCAAATCCTCCGACATGGCTGACCCTGCTGATCTCAGAGCAGTCCTCGGTATCGTCAAGACTCTCCATGAGAATGGACGTGGAACAGAGCGAGATCAGGCCATGGAGGTGATTCTTCCACACCTGTCTACCGGGGAGACCATCCAAATGGCGGCGGAAATACTCGGGGCGGCCTTGCCTGGTCCGGTCTGTTCCCACCGTCTCGGTTTTGTCACCAAATGGTCGCTGGTAGGTCCCTTCCCCTGGAACGCGAAAGAGGGTTTTGAAAAGAGGCATGTGAATGAGCCGGATGTGGATCTGAATGCAAAATATCAGGTGAGCGGTAAGGAAGTATCCTGGACCCCCTATTCCTCTCAAAGTCCCACCGGCCTGATTGATTTGGGGGGAGTTTTCGGCCCGACAACCAACACCATTGCTTATGGATTGGCCAGGATCTCGGTTCCCGCTGAAATGGATGCCTCCCTACGCGCCGGTTCAGATGATGGCATCAAGATCTGGGTCAATGGGAAGGTGGTTCACGAGAACAATGTGGATCGTGGCGCCGCGATTGACCAAGATCAGGCTCCCATCCATCTGGTGGCGGGCGAGAACACAATCCTCATTGAGATTACTCAAGGCGGCGGTGGATGGAATGCTTATGTACGTCTCACCAAGACCGATGGAACCGTACTGGAGTTCACGGATTAAGATAAGACGGTCACCTCATCCCCCCTGCCCCCTTCTCCCAAAGGGCGAAAGGGGAGCAAGGTAAATTT
This sequence comes from uncultured bacterium, assembly GCA_964581845.1. Lineage (GTDB taxonomy): Bacteria > Hinthialibacterota > Hinthialibacteria > OLB16 > OLB16 > OLB16. Next base: position 52 of record CAZORO010000828.1, on the reverse strand, counting down.
GAAAGGGGAGGTTACGTCACCACTCTCCCCAGGGGGGGAGAGGGTGGTAAAT
>CAZORO010000827.1:0-1618 GCA_964581845.1 uncultured bacterium | reverse complement strand
ACCACCCCCTGCCCCTCCTTATTAAGGAGGGGAGAGTTGTCGGAGCATGGGCATCTTGCCCATGCGGCTTAACGTCACGGGCAAGGATGCCCCTGCTCCGGTTTGTAAGAGGATTGAACGCGATGATCTGCGAGAAATGCAAGGAACGTGAAGCCAAGGTGCATGTGACCCGCATCAATGCGGGTAAACAGACCTCTGTCCATCTCTGCCAGGTCTGTGCCCAGGAGACGGGCATCAGCGCGACACCGGCCGTTTCCCTGCCAACCTTGCTCTCTAACCTGATTTCCCAGGAAGGCGGCCAGGAAACCGAAGATACGTCGGAATACGTCACCTGTTCCACCTGCGGGATGAGCTATTACACATTCAAGCAGTCGGGCCGGTTCGGTTGTGGTCAATGCTACCGGACCTTTGAAGCGAATGTCGGCCCACTCCTGGAAAAAGTTCAGCGCCATGACCGCCATGTGGGCAAGGCTCCCAAAAGAACAGGTATCCGGCTCACCGATCAGATAGACGAGGTTCGCCGCCGACTGCGAACTGCTGTGGAGAGCGAAGATTTCGAGGTTGCAGCCCGGCTGCGCGATGAAATCCGGAATTTGGAAGGCCGCGATAAAAGCCGTCAGGGACCCGAGGATTTTTGACCATGGGCTTCGATCAGTTTCGCTTCGATAGCTGCCAATGGATCAGCACGAAAGGTTACCTTTCGGATCTGGTTATTTCCAGCCGCATCCGTTTGGCGCGTAACATCGACAGAATCCCCTTCTCCCATTGGGCCACCGGAGATCAGCTGGAGAAAGTGGTCGGTATCGTAAAGCAGGCGATTAAAGCCAGCCCTCTCCTGTCCGATCTGGAATTATTCAGTCTCGATGATGCCACTTCGATTGATCGCCAATTCCTGTGGGAACGCCATCTCATCAGCAAGGAACTGGCCGAAGGCGAAAAGCACCGCATGGTCGCCATCGACAAGGGCGAACGGACCAGCATCATGGTCAACGAGGAAGACCACCTCCGCCTGCAATGCCTGAAACCTGGCCTGGACCTCATGGGCGCTTGGCAGACCGTCAACCGCGTGGATGACGAGCTGGAGCAATCCATCGACTACGCTTTCTCCCCCAAATGGGGTTATCTGACTGCCTGTCCCACCAATGCAGGAACCGGTATCCGTGCCAGCATCATGATGCATCTCCCCGGGCTTGTGATGGCGAAACAGGTGGACAAGGTGCTCCATGCGGTGACCCAGCTGGGTCTGACCGTGCGGGGGATGTTCGGCGAAGGAACGGAAGCGAAAGGCAACCTGTTCCAGTTCTCGAACCAGATCACCCTTGGGATTTCCGAGCTCGACACCATCGACAAGCTGGAAAAAGTAGCCACGCAGATTATCAAGAACGAAAAAGACGCCCAAAGCCAGATTTATCAGGAAGCGCGGGCCACGGTGGAAGACCGGGTCTGGCGCGCCTATAGCGTTCTGGCGAATGCACGTATCATCAGTACTGAGGAGACCGTCGAACTCCTCTCGGCGGTGAGATTGGGTGTCAATATGGGCATCATCAACAATCTCACCAACGAGGAAGTGAACGAAATATTGATCTGTACGCGTCCGGCCCACCTCCAGAAACGGGCG
>CAZORO010000826.1:0-1626 GCA_964581845.1 uncultured bacterium | reverse complement strand
ATTGGGTGTGGTGGTTGGCGACCGTATCTTGATTCTACAAAACGCCTATTATGCGGTCTGCACTCCAGAGGCTTGTGCCGCAATCATCTTCAAGGACAGCGCGAAGGCTTCCACTGCGGTCTCCTCGATGCGCATCATGGCGGAGGATCTGCTCGAACTAGGTGTAGTCGATGAGATAATCCCCGAACCGGTGGGTGGGTCTCACCAGAATTGGGAAGAGACCGCGGGGAACCTCAAAACGGCTCTCATCAAGAACCTTGACCTCCTGTGTAAAATTCCTCCTGAGCAACTCACCGAGCAACGTTACGCGAAGTTCCGCGCCATGGGCGAGTTCGAGGATCCTCAGCGCAAACCGCTTACCATTCCGAGCCCACAAAACCATGTCAACCGGGCAAATACAAACAGGAATGGAGGAGATCTTTCAGCCGCCGCCGCAGGCTAGTAGAATACGCGCTATTGTTGGCGGGGTAATTCCGCCTCCTCTTGATTCCTCCGGCTCCCTCGGGAGGGGACAGTGCCTTTAAAAGTTTGGTGTTACATACCAGCGCGGTTTGAGTCCACGCGCCTGCCGGGTAAACCGTTGATTGACCTGGCGGGCAAAACCATGATCCAATGGGTCCATGAGGCCGCCCAGCGAGCCACCACTTTGGAACGCATCGTGGTGGCAACCGACCATCCCCGTATTCTCGAAACAGTCAGGTCCTTTGGAGGCGAGGCTGTCTTGACCTCACCCGATCACCCCTCCGGAACCGACCGCGTGGCTGAAGCCCTTGGCGATGGGAAACCCGATGTGGTCATCAATGTCCAAGGCGATGAACCCTTGCTAGATCCGGGTACCATCGACCAGGTGGCGCACCTCTTCGAGGACCCAACACCACCACGGATGGCCACTCTGTGTCATCCACTTAAACCAGATGAGGCACTGGATCCATCCAAGGTCAAGGTAGTCTTTAATCAGAAGGGAGATGCCCTCTATTTTTCACGCGCGCCTATCCCGTATCCTCGCGGGGGTGAGATTACGGAATACTATCTCCACATTGGGATTTATGCCTTTACTCCGGAAACCCTGCGCCAATTCGTCCAACTTCCACAAGGACGGCTGGAGGGAATCGAGAAACTGGAACAACTGCGTGCCTTGGAAAATGGTATCCCAATTCGCGTGGCCGTGACTCCTTACCGGTCATTTGGAGTCGACACCCCACAGGATGCCCAACGGATGGACCGGATCTTGAGGGAACGGAAATAACCGTCAGGTTGATTTCGAGGGATGAGTCCAGAGGGGGAGAGGGAAATGGGCAAGACCAAGTATATATTTGTAACGGGTGGTGTGTGCTCCTCGTTGGGCAAGGGAGTCGCCGCCGCATCGATCGGAAGCCTCCTTGAGGGGCAGGGTATTTCGGTCGCTCTTCAGAAGTTTGATCCCTACATCAATGTCGATCCGGGCACCATGAGCCCCTACCAGCATGGGGAGGTTTACGTCACCGATGATGGTGCCGAAACCGACCTGGATCTGGGCTACTACGAACGTTTCACCCATACATGTCTCACCCGTCTTAACAGTGTCTCGACCGGGCAGATCTACGAGGCTGTCATCCGCCGTGAAAGGCATGGGGGCTACCTGGGAAA
>CAZORO010000825.1:0-1628 GCA_964581845.1 uncultured bacterium | reverse complement strand
GCAGATTATCGGTGACTGTGCGCACCAAGTCCGCTGCCGCCACAGAGGCGGTTCTTTCAAGACGGTTTTCATTTGTTTCCATTGGTGATGCAAGCGAGTATTTAACCTGGCGGATATCGCCCCAAGGACTGGCGTCAGTCACGATTCCCGATGAAGTATAAAACTCAATGCTATCTTTACGGACTCCATTCTCCTCATTGTTTTCGCCAATTAAGGCTCCAGAGAAAAGGCCACCGGATGGAAGCAGGCTTACCAGGTCCTTCTTAATCACTGAGGTGACATACGTGCGGGGTAACTCTTTCTCAAAGGTTTTGTAAGCCTTCTCACGCATCCTGATCGCGCCATGGAAAACGGAAAAAAGCGCGCCCATGATGATCGAAAACATCACAGTCGCGGTGAGAAGCTCCAATAGAGTGAAGCCCATCCTCCGTTTTCTGTAAAAATGCTGTCCGTTGACCATCATGAGCTACTTGTCTCCCCGGAGCTTTCCTCCGTATCCTCCTCCGAGGTGTCCTCCGAATCCTCCACGAGCGTGGTGAGCATCACGCTGTATTCCTTCCCCTGGGCAGTGAAAAAAACTTCCACCGCGAGGACTCGCATTTCGCTGTCCTTTTCCCATTCGCTGTCCGCCATGACCCAACGGTATTCCGGCCATGACTCACCAAAGTCTCCGCTCCGTTGTCCCTCGCGCCACTCATCGGTGGCAATCCATTCAGTAAGCAAATTATCAGCCAACTCCCCCGCGATGCGCTTACGGTCCGCGATAACACCCGCCTTATTCGCGAGCGTCATCCCCTGCACTACTACGGGGACCACGATAGCCACGAACAGCATTGTGGCTAATAACTCCGCGAAGGTGAAACCGGTCAGAGGTTTATTGATCACTTTACAGGGTATGCAAGATCTCATCCCCCTACCCCCCTCTCCCGCCGGGCGAGGGGTAACATCCCTCCCTCTCCATGTGGGAGAGAGGGGTAGGGGGATGAGGTCTTGTGTGGCCCTTCCAACCCTATAAAACAGCAGTGGACTATTGGTCCCGTGAACTCTTCCGTTTTGGCTTTGCACCGGAATTCTCCTGGGTTATGACTCCCTTCACATCCACAATTTCATATCCCGAGATCAAATCTTTCTGCACCAGCGCCAGCGCTTCTTCATTCCTGCCATGCACGATCAAGCGTGTGAGACTGAGCTCGTCAATCGTCCCATCCGGCCAGAAGAAGACATAGGCACGTCCATCGTTATCTAGTGCGTCATTTGACACCTCGAAACGGAAATCCTCCGGGAGTAAAAACTCATATTCTTTCTCATCCTCGATGGTGTATCCCTCCCTTGGGGCCAAGCCATAAGAACCCTGCCCGGGATTCACCCAGAGTTGCACGGGAGTCGATTGCGAGACCGCCAGGCTTCTTCCATAGCGGCTCAAAGCAAGGAGTCTGCGTCCCTCCTCCTCCAGATTCCGTCCCCACATGAAACCCGATAACCGTGGCGCGGCAACAGCCAGGACGGTAGCCAAGACCGCCATGACAAGGATCAACTCGATCAGAGTGAATGCGCGCCGTGGTTCCATTGAGCTCATTGTTATCGACTGGTTCTATAATTCGCGATGTCATCCTCGGTCCCACTCCGTC
>CAZORO010000824.1:0-1628 GCA_964581845.1 uncultured bacterium | reverse complement strand
CCTTTCCCGGTCTCCTTAATCTGCCACCTCTCCCAGGAAGGACCTCCACGCTGCCACAATTCGGACACAGGACGCGCCTGCTTGGCATCCGCAGCCAGACGCCAGACACGGGACATAGAATCCGATTCCAGCACGGTTCCGGCCTGATCGATCTTCGGAGGCTGAGTCCATCCCACCAGGTTTGAGGGAATCTCCACGACATACATCAAACCCAATACCTCAACCCCGTCCCGGAATTCCATCGCGCGTCCATAGGCTTCATCCGCCGTCACCCACTTCAGCGCCACCCCCTCCGAAAGCGTTCGCTCCAACAGCTCCAAGGCGATTTTCCATTTCGGGCGATAGACCACCTCTTCCGGGATCCCGGCTTCCTTGCGGCGCTCGCTGTTCTGGCCCCAAGTCTCTTGCGGAAGATACAGAATCCAGGAAGGTGTGAAAATCTCCCGACACAAATCCCAGATGCACGCTCACCACACAGTTGTCCACTTTCCCCGTCGATCCGCACCACTAGTGCTGTACTCCCGGCGTCTTGTCCCCCTTTTTCTTGAAACTCGTCTCGTCGATCACCTTGATCGCATTTGCATCCCTGTACTTCTTCTGCACCCGCTCCCGCAGGCGAGTGGCGGCGGCCTGGTATTCCCAGCGATGAATCGATAGAAATTCTTGCAGACTCTGCACCGGCGTCCCCGCCTCCAGGGCGATCGGTTCGATACTCTTGCGGGGTAGGTCGCTTAACTGACCATCCACATACGTCTTCAGATGCTTGCGTGTCCGTGGGTCTTTGATGCACCCATCGAACTTACGTTAAAAACGCCACAAAGATCTCCGTAATGACTTGATCGCTTCCCTTTCCATCCTCTCTTCCCCCATTCCCATTGGTTTACAATGGGCTATCGGGACAAACACAACGGGGGTTAAGCGCTGAAGTATTAACCAATTTCCTTAATTCCCCTTCCTCATAAACTCCACCTCCGTGTATGCCTCCACCGGTTCGCTCAAGCGTTCCACCTCCCGGTCATAAACTAGTGGGTAATAGGATAGTGTCCCTTTTGCGGTCAGGCGGAGCTGATGGATCCCCTCGGGCACTCTCTCCAGGGAAAGGATTGCGCTCTTGTCCTTGATCTCTTTGGGTTCTACTTCCTTGCCATTCAAAACAAATGAATACCCTTTGGGTTCCACACCCACTGTGGACCATTGGACCTCCAAGGAGTCTCCAGAAACAGCCTGCATCCTCAGGGGTGTGGAGATAGCAAGGGCGGTGGTTTCCGGTGAAGTCTGACGGTACATGTCCACCAATGCACGTACAAGGTTGAGCTGCAGGAATCCCCAGCCACCAGTGCCACGGTAAGCCGGGGCGGTCAGTGAAGTCGGTTCGATATCATCATTCATTTCGGAGCTGTAACTGTCATAGTAGTAATCATGATTGGGACCATGCCCCTGGCCCTCCGGTTGCCCCGCGAACTCGTTGAACTGGTGGAATTGGAGGACAAGGGGTTTCGCATCCAGAGCTACCTGGAAGGTCTCAACCAAAGTCGCCCCGCCACGTTGCCCCTTGGCGGGAGGATATTTCCATCCTTGAGGTCCGAAATGCCCCACATTGACAGTCACTGCCTCGGGCTTGCCATCCA
>CAZORO010000823.1:0-1632 GCA_964581845.1 uncultured bacterium | reverse complement strand
TGGATTGCTTCGGCACCAACATCGTGGCTCTCCGCCACAAGGGTTCCTATGCTCCCGGTGTGGCCACCCTTGCCGAAATTCTTAAGAAGGAGGGATACAAGACCTCCTGTGTCGGGTTCGAGGGCAACCCGGCTTCACGTGGCTTCGACAAGTACTTGAACTTCGAGGGCTGGGGTAGCTGGGAGCAGGGACGCAGCCATAAGGCCGAAAAACTGAATGAGGTGGCGCTCCCGGAGCTCAAGACCCTGGCCAAGGGCAACAAGCCCTTCTTCCTTTTCCTACGGCACATGGATCCACACTCCCCCTATCTCCCCCCCGCGCCTTTTGAACGCGCTTTTTATGGCGGCGATGAGTTCGATCCCAAGAACAAGTCCATGGATCCGGTCTTCAACTTCAAACCTTTCTGTGACTACTTCGCCTCTTGGATGCCGCCAGGAGTCAAGGATAAGGATTACATCATCGCCCAGTATGATGGCGAGATCGCCTATATGGATGCCTGCATCCAGAACATCTTCGCCACCGTGACCGCGCTGGGGCTGGATGAAGACACCCTGATTGTGATCGATAGCGACCATGGCGAGACACTCTATGACCATGACTGTTTCTTCGACCACCATGGACTCTATGAGCCGACTTTGCGTGTTCCTCTGGTGTTCCGTTTGCCCGGCAAGGTCCCGGAGGGACTCCGTCTGCCCGGTTACACCACCCTCAAGAGCGTGACCCCGACCATCCTCGACATCCTCGGCATCAAAACCAAGATCAAGTTCGATGGCAAGAGCCTTTACCCAGAGATGAAGGGCAAGTTCCGTGTTCCCGATACCGAGTTCTACATCACCGAGTGCACCTGGATGCGCAAGCATGGCTGGCGGACCCCGGAATGGAAACTGATCCATGCCTTTGAGCCGGACTTCCACTTCAAACCGGAGGTCGAGCTCTACAACCTGATCGAGGACCCCGAGGAGCAGAACAACCTGGCCAATAAGGAAAAGAAGGTGGTGGCCATGCTCGAAGACCGGATGCAGACCTGGATCGCCCGCCGTGAGAAGGAAACCGGACGTAAGAATCCGATGGATACCAATCTCATGTGGCATGGATGCGAGCAGGTGGGCGGTCCCTTCACCAGCTCCCAGCAAGCCTATGATGCACTCCATATCGGCGACCCAGTAACTGCCCGGCGCTTGCAGGCGCTGGCGAAGAAGTAACCTCATCCCCCCTACCCCCTTCTCCCGCAGGGAGAAGGGGGAGACTAAAGTCCCCTCTCCCCGCGGGAGAGGGGATTTAGGGGTGAGGTTGGGGTGAGGTTGGGGTGAGGTCGGGGTGTGATCAAAACAGGAGCATTTTGAATGACCCTTATTACCATCATTGGCCGTGGGCATTCGGGTACACGCGCCATATCGCAGACCTTAAGTGACAGCGGTGTTTACATGGGCGAGCCGCTCAATGAATCCTGGGACCTAATCCCACCGGATGATATGTATGAGGCCTGCCGGATCATCGGCAGACGGATCAAGTGGAAGGGCGGGCTGGAATGGGACTGGAGCGATGTGCTCAAAGGGGAGATCGATCCGGAGTTTATCAGCCGTCTGCATTCTTTCCTGCACACCGTGCTGGAGAACCAGTCCGAGCTACGCG
>CAZORO010000822.1:0-1638 GCA_964581845.1 uncultured bacterium | reverse complement strand
CTTCCTCGCTAAAGGCCTGGCCCATATCGGGGCAATCGACTCCGGAGAGGCGGATGGTCCTGATATCGCTTTCACCGATCAGGACCGAGAGGGTGTCCCCCTCGCTCAGTCCGACCACTTTCCCTGTTAGTGTATCGCCCCAAGCTACCAGGGAGAATATGAAAACTGGAACCGCTAAAACCCAACAGAGATGCCTCATGGCCCACACCTCCATTTCAGGCTACCGATATAAGGATAGCAAAAATGGGGGGAAAGGTTAGGGATTTTGTTTTGAAAAAGAACCAAGGACCAAAGGCGATGGCCTGAGTAGCGAATTTATTCGCCAAGATGTTTCCGGAGCCAAATGAACCACTGGGGCTGTCGGCTTGGGTTATTTGGGAGTGATTTCGTTAATGAATTTCTGTTGAAATAAGACGGAGGTCAATTTACAAATCAGCCAGCGAGTGGATGGCGTGTGGCATCCTTGTCTGACCTCCGTGAATCAAGGATCATTCCCGGATTGTTCAAGGAGTTTCTGTATGCAACGCGATACCAGCTTGATACAGCCCATCACCGGCTTTCCGGAGTGGCTTCCATCCGAACGCCTGTTGGAGATGGGCTTCATCGATACCATCCGCCGGGTCTATGAGAGTTTCGGGTTCACCCCCATCGAGACCCCAGCGGTCGAGAAAACCGCCACACTGGAATCCAAGGGAGAGATTCATCAGCAGATTTACTCATTACTCAGACCGAATGTGCCGGATGACGCTGAGAAGGACACGGGCCTATCCCTGCACCAGGACCTGACAGTCCCGCTGGCCCGTTATGTCGCGCAGCACTATGGCAAGCTGGTGTTCCCCTTCCGCCGCTATCAGATCCAAAAATCCTGGCGTGGCGAACGCGCGCAGCGGGGACGATTCCGTGAGTTCTATCAATGTGACATCGACATCATCGGTGATGGCGCGCTGGACCTGCTGGCGGATGCGGAGATGCCGCTGATAATCTATGAGGTCTTTAAGGAGCTCGGATTGGGTGATTTCGTGATCCGCATGAGCAATCGGAAGATCCTCCAAGGGCTATTGCACCATTATGGAGTCGAGGGAGAACGTGCCGAGGAGACAGTCCGCGGGATCGATCGTCTTCCTAAGCTGCGGGGCGGTTGGAAAGAATTGTACGTTTGGCTCACCGATGAACTCAGCCTTGGCACGGAGGTCTTGGATTGCCTGGAGGGTCTTCTAGTCACACCGAAAGACCCCGCCCCACCCATGGAAAGGTTGAAAAACCTGGCTATTCCCGATGAAACCTTCCAACTGGGGGTTTCTGAATTGGAAACGGTCCAAGACCTCTTGAAAACCCTTGATCTCCCCCAAGGGGTGGTGGAAATCGACCTTTCGATCACACGCGGACTCGATTACTATACCGGAACTGTCTACGAGACCTTCCTGATTGGCCAGGAGAAAAACCTCGGTTCGATCTGTTCTGGGGGACGTTACGAGGATCTAGCCTCGCATTTTATTGATCGGAAACTCCCCGGTGTGGGGGTCTCCATCGGCTTGTCGCGTCTCTTCGCCGCGCTGCTGGAGATGGGTCTGGTGAAACCCGCCGCTCAGACTCCAGCACAGGTGATGGTTACTGTACCCGACCGTGAAAATCTCCGGG
>CAZORO010000821.1:0-1646 GCA_964581845.1 uncultured bacterium | reverse complement strand
TCGGAGTTCGCAGATCGGAGATCGGAGTTGGGGAGAGCAAGAGCCATCCAGAACCATGAATTGTCATTCTCACGCACGTGGGAATCCACTCCTGTCGTGCGTCCACACCTTGTCATTCCTGCGAAAGCAGGAATCCATAACAAGGACTGGATGCCGGATCAAGTCCGGCATGACATGAAGTGGTTCGGCATGACATAGAGCGGCCCGCTCTATCTCCTATCTTCCATCTCCGAACTCCGGGCTGTTTCAAGATCTCCAATTTCCGAGGCTTCCACAATTCTGGTTCCATCCTTTCCCACCTCTATCTGCAGTGTCAGGCCCTCTCCAGCCGCAACACTAACCTCTGAGATTGTTCTGAGCGTTTCATCAAGATCATAAGTTGGGGGAACGATGAGATCATACGTGCCGGCCGGGATCTCGTTAAATGATCCTGGTTGTATTTCGATCTTACGTCGATTATTCACCAGAATGATCGGGTCGAAAGTCCTTGTCTGAAGGATCTCGATATATTGATCCAAACCCGAGGCTAGGGTTTCCGGAGATGTGGCATAGAGCATGAAACCTCCCGTTTCGTTGACCAGAGGTTCAAGTTTACACGGTTGATCTTTTTCAGGTCCAAGGAATATGCAATCAATCACAGGTTTTGGTCTGGTCTTATCTGTGGTTTTTATTATGTTCAGCGCCGGTTTGGCCGGACAATCCCACGATATGTCCGTGATTATAAGCAGACGGGGTTTCAACGATTCGTCAATTGCAAAGAAATCTCTCTTGAGGACCGATTCAATGGCAGGACAGAGGTTCGTGGGCCCGGGCGCCAAGACCTCAATCTGAGGCACAAACTTCTGAGTGGTTGGACACACAATCCAGGGAATAACCGGATGGCTGACTCTAAAACGATATTCCTTGCCTCTACGCGTGAATGGGCCTTCATCTACGAATCCTCGGGCAGACATCACCGAATTTTCCGTAAGCCTTTCACACAGGTAATTGAAAACAAGATTGGCCGACGTCATTCTGTTTGGATTCCATCCGGAAGCTTCACCCATCATCTGCGTGGAATTGTCCAAAAGACACATGACGGCCCATCTGTTTTGAAAGCCAACATAGCCTGTAAGGTTGACCTCCAACCATCCCGTGGGAATGGACTTGGAAGTCTTTTGGTATGGCCGAGGGCTAACCAGTATGGAAATTACCGGAAGTCCCTTGATCACACTGACCGCCTTGGCAATGAACGGGAACTTCGTTCTGAGGGTAGGTTGGGTTGTTATGAGTACCGCCACAATTAGGATCAATAATAATGCCGCTGTCCCGACCAATAATTTTCTTAAGGGTATCCTGAACTCTCTAGTCTTAGGCAAAGATGTAGGAATTAGCGCCAGTAATATGTGGAAAAACCAGGCTATCTGGGGCTGTATGAGAATATCCATCATGCAGTAATGGAGGATCCCTGCGGAGATGGCTATCAATAGAGCTACAGGTGGTATCACTGATTCATCCGGAGGATGCAGCACAGCCTTGAAAAGCTTGATCATCAGATAAACAATTGCAATTACATAGAGGATGGCGAAGGGAATCCCAAAACCTACCATAAATGTGAGGAAGATGTTTTGTGAGGTGACCAGCCTCTTTACACCTTCAGCGAATTG
>CAZORO010000820.1:0-1648 GCA_964581845.1 uncultured bacterium | reverse complement strand
TGACAGTTTCCGACGGTTATGCCGAAATTTCCGGCAGTGTGTTGTTCGCGCAACTCTCTCAACATAACAGAAAACCTCTGCAGGTGTTCATTTGCCTCCTTGAGACGGGTTGCAGCATTTTCCATGAAGTCAACAGCCTGGAGTTGTTCATCCATGGAAAGCATCGGTATTTCAAGTTGGTGCAACGTCTTTTCATTTATTCCTGGCATTGTGGTCCCATGAGCAAACCTCGAAAGCCAATTGCGCACATATGGGCTCATCAGCCAAAAGGACAGATATCTTGGCAAGATTGAAGCCCCTAATAGCCTGATTCTTAGACAATCCGTTCCCGTGATAACACCAGCCGTTGTCTCGTCGATTAACAACACTCTATCCATCTCACCTTTGCGCCCAATCAGAATGTCCCCAACCTGCGTTGCATACCGGCTTAACCTCAGAGTATCATTCCCATTCAATTTAGGACAATTTACAGTATCCAAATGTCCCTCAGATATGTGGGTGGGATTTACGAGAGGTGTTCCCTCTGTCTGATATGAACTGGCTTTCAGAACAGTTCCGAATGGCCCGTTTATGATCGTCGCTTTCCTTTGTTTCAGCAGGCTTCCCATAGTAATCAAAGATTCACCTGCTCTATCCTTTAGATGTGTTGAGACGACTCCTGTCAGTTTGCGTATTCTATTTTGTACTCGTAGCCAAGCCTGCCTGGCCTTATCTGCCGCCCATAGAAGGTGTGCGATACGCTCTTGCTCTGCAAGGGATGGGAGAGGGAACTCCTGAACCCGCAATGTCTTCCAGTTAATAGTCGGGGACAGTGACCCGACCGATATTTCAATCGCGCGCTCCATGAACATGTCAGATTGAAGGAAGAACGGCAGGAACTCGGGGAGGATCATCTTGGGTTTCGCACGGATCACCATGGCGTGGGCCGAACAGATGCCATCAAACTCAGCCAAGGCCAGTTTGCGCTGGTAAGCCCTCCTGCGTGCGAAAATGACATCACCTTTCCAAAACCGAAGCTTGTCTCCTTCCACGTCCGTGGGATGTCCCCATCTCCGCAGGTGCAGTGTTTCCGGTTCGAGGTGCTCCAGCCCGACATAAACATCGGTATCCGCAGCGGCGGGCGATACGCGAACAGCTATATTCTCCGCAATGTCGCCGAACTTTACCATCCTCCAGCCGGGTTTCAAATGCGCACTTGTCACGCGGCTTCCTCGCTCGTCCAACAATAGTAAAGCCTGTTGAAAAGCGTCTAAAAAAGTTCAGAGGTCAGAACTCTGGTGTCGTTCTCGATGTGGTTTTTTGAATTTTCAGGACCCTTCTCGTAACCATTTCGATCTGAGGGGCGACTGATTTTTGGCCTCTGTGGGGTTCCTACGCTCTGTGACGTCCCCGTTAACGTACCCTTCTATGAAGCGCTTCACTCAATCGGATGGTTCCATGAATCCGACCCCTGGAAAATTCTCTGGCGATTAGAAACGTTAGTGAGTGGAAAACTGGCTCGCAACCTCCATATGTCCAGATAGTTACTGTAACATCAGTGAGTTATGGATCAGCTGGATGTATACATTGAATTCTCCCGATCAAATAAGCAATCGTAAGTCGAGTGGCTATTGGCATCCACTCCCCTTGCCTTTCGTTCCCAATCGGA
>CAZORO010000819.1:0-1656 GCA_964581845.1 uncultured bacterium | reverse complement strand
GTCAGAGCCACCGCCCGTTTCACCCCCGCAGATATTCAGTACCTGTTCGATCAGGTGGCCCAGTTCGCCTTCGAAGAGGAGATCGCCCGTCAGGAGGACTACCGGGTCACGACCGAAACCATTTTTCAGATCCTGCCCAAAATCAATCCCACCCTGACTGATGAGATCATCAAGCAATTTGAGCAGGACAGCATCACCTACGCCCGTGTCTAGGATTCGGGCAAGCCTCTATCATACCGCTCGAACCGAGCCTCTGGCCGTACCCTAGGCCCCGCAGGATCCCAGATTCCAGCCCGGGAACCTGCGGAAACATGGGGGCGATAGCGACCCAAGGGGATACTCAAGGAAGTCGGTGAAGAACTGATCGTTCTCACCGGCTTGTCAAGGGCAGATTTCCAACCATCCTTTCCGTTTGTACCCAATCTTTCGAAGGTTATCTCCATGTGCCATCACATCATATTGCTTGACTTTCCTAAATATAGATGTTTTCTTGATCAAGAAAACTCTTTATTTCGGGAAAGTAGCTCATGATTACCGAAAAAGACCTTCTCAAGCGCTTGGAAAACGGACAAATAGCTTTGCCTCCACTTGTTCTGGCGGTCTCCCCTCATGAAACTCAGGCAGTGGAAGACCGCGCCACAAAAGCGGATGCCATCATCCAGGTTTCCTGGGGAGATCAACAAGAAGACTTTGCGGTTGAGTTCAAGGCGGGGTCTACCCCCAAGATCATCCGTGAGGCCATGTACCGGGTTCGTGCAGCAGCTCAGGAGCTCAGCCTCAATCCGATGGTGGTCGTTCCTTATCTTAGCGAGGCCGCACTGAGTGAACTCGAACGGGAGAGTGTGAGTGGCGTGGACCTCAGCGGCAACGGCATCGTAACGGTACCGCGCAGGTTCTATGTCTATCGCACCGGGAAACCCAACCAGTTACCGCGATCGGCACCCAATAAGAACATCTACCGCGGCAACACTTCGATGGTAGCGCGCCTTTTCCTGCTGCAGCCGACATTCAGTCGGGTCACAGAGATCCTTGAAGCGATCAATCGACGCCATTTCCTATCAGTCTGGGCAGGTTCACCCATGACTCTTTCCACCGTTTCCAAAGCGCTCAAGGAACTCGAGAATGACTTGATTGTGGGTCGAGACAGCTCAGGTACGAAGCTGTTGCAGCCGGAGAAACTTCTGGAAAGACTCGTCGAGAACTACACCACGCCGAAAATGAGGCGGACTGTCAATTGGAAGCTTCCGGCTTCGGTATCGGGAATGACAGAGGAAGACATTCTCAAGAAAGCATTCGCCTCCTCCATCCCAGCGGTAATAACCGGTGCCGGGTCGGTTTCCAGATATGCGGTCATGCAATCCGGAGGGACTGTCCTCATCTACTGCGCCGACCTCGAAGGATGGCTCGCGGATTTGCCGGGAGGTCAGTCCGAACGCTTTCCAAGCATTTCCGTGATGGAGACGGAGGAAGCGTCCGTGTATTTCGATTCCCGGCCGGAAGCGGGCAAGGTCTGGGCTTCCCCGGTGCAAACCTATCTGGAGCTTATGGCGGGTGACAAACGGGACCGGGAAACAGCGCTTCAAGTAAAAGCCGCTATTCTACGGCAACTCAAGGAGAACCAGCCGTGAACGGCATGGCGAGTCTCACCACGGCTCT
>CAZORO010000818.1:0-1691 GCA_964581845.1 uncultured bacterium | reverse complement strand
GTGGACCTGTTGAATTCGCTCCCACAGGAAGATGAGGCATTAGCGGTGCATTGAGATGAGGGATATCGGTTTCACATGGATTTCCGCAAAGGCGGGAATCCATTGCGCCATTCTAAAGCGGCCCACGAAGATTCCTTGTAGTCTGAAAGGTAGTCTCCATGCTCGTACCCACCATCCAAATCATGAATCCAGCGGGAGAACGGATTTGGGAAACCCTCTCTCCCGCGCGGGTGGAGATTTTGGCGCGTTTTGGAGCGGAGGATTCCACCGCCAAGGTCTCGCTTCATTCCAAGGAACCGCTTCCTAACCTACAGATCGGTTACGGATTGCGGATATTCTTGGGCGGAACCGTGAAATTCACCGGGATAGTCAGCGAGTTGCGCCGCGATTCCATGGGTTTTCCGCTCGTGATCCGTGGCGCGCGCAGGCCACGCCGCATGTACCGTTGCGAGGCAAGGGAACTCTTTATCAACAAGTCTCCCACCACCATTTTGAAAACTTTTTTAGACCAAGCCACCGGACCGGTACCCGAATATAATGGTCTGCCCGCATCAAGCAGGCAGATTGACCGTCTTGATTTTCAAGGGTTACCACTCTTCTACGCCATTGACTTGCTGGCCAAGCTTGCGGGGAACTGGCTGTGGTGGATCGACTGGGAGGAAAAGCTCCGGTTCATTCCCCCCCAGGGGAACGCCGAGCATGTCTGGTACTACAACCCGGAGACAATGGGGCTTCACCCCTGGTTTCGCGACAGATCCATCAAGAATGTTTTCCGATTGCATGGGGGTGTGGTTTCCGGCGGAGAATTTGAGCGTTACTTCACCGAGGAGTCCAGCATGGATCAGTATGGAGTGGTGGAGGAGACTCTCTTTGCCCGCCCCGTCGTAACCGAGAAGGCGTTTGAGTACCTCCGTGACGCGGTTCTCGGCCAAGCTCCCTGGCCCTGTTATTTCCGCATGGTGGAACGCTGGGATGGTGACCTTACGGCGAGCTTCGGGGAGCGTTTCCAATTACGTGGCGATCTCCCCTCGGGGATTCAATCTGGCAGGACCTACCGGATCGCGGCGGAGGAGATTACTTGGACCGAGGATCATTTCGTGACTCGTTACCATCTCGCCGAAGGCAAGGAGAGCGCCACCCGCTACACCCGTTATCTGGATCATGAGCCCGGCACCGAGTCTTATGTTCAAGCCCGGCTGGGGGCCTTTGAACTCGATCTTTCCGCCCTCAACTCGGAGGCACACCTTGACCCATGACCGAGCTCGAAGGCCAAGTCTGCCGTTTACTCTTTCAGGAGGGAGTCTCCAGCACCGAGGCGGCGGAACGGTTGCGTCTCTCGCCCGCCGAGGTGGTCTCGATTGCGGTCAGTTCGAAAGGCAATGGCAGATCCACTCCGAAAAGGAAGACTGTCCCTGGAGCAGTGGAGGAACCTCTCGATGAGGGAGAGCAGATCCGGCTGCTGCGCCAACAGGTCCGTCAAGGATTACTCAGCCGGACCCGCCCAAGAGCTATCGATGAAATCCCCGCTTCCGCTCTGATCCGTCTCTGGCAACTGATCGAGGACCCACGGCTCCTCAACAAAAATGCCGGAGAAGAGGATCCTTTCGCGGAGACGATCTGCGAGGAGACAAGGAACGCAATCTTCCAGTTGCTGGACTCAAGACAATCCCGTGCCAGCGAACCTTCATGAT
>CAZORO010000817.1:624-1693 GCA_964581845.1 uncultured bacterium | reverse complement strand
AAGGCTTCCCCCAGCTCTTCCACGATCTCAGCGATGCTTTTCCTACCGTTCAGGCGTTTGCTGATGAACACTCCGACAGGATCCAGGCCATAGGCTTCCCCCGTGTTGGGGTCGTAAAGGACAGCCCAGTCATCAGCTTCTTCCCGCACCACCACATCCGGATGGAGCAACGGCTTGGCGTATCGGTCAACCATGGACCTCTCCTTGTCAGATGAAGCACCTGAAGGTGCCGGCACGATGAAAAGAAAGATGTAGGAACAGGCTGGTGAGGAGGTGAGCGTCACCAAAGAAGGTATCGCCTCGCAGTATAAGTCCACAGAAAGAAGTGTCCAGAATCTCGGTGCCGGTTCCCAAGCTCCAGCTTGGGAATCCGTGAACTTCAAAACGAGACTGTTTGACGGGCACTTTCTTGTGTGGCGCAGCATTAAAGGCGTCAGGAAGCCGGCACCAGTCCCCGTGCCGAACTTCACCATCTCCTTCGCAGGCTGCGAGGTTTTCATTTCCATGAGATCCAGGACGAAGCCCGGAATCACGCGATTAATAATCGTCACAGGTTATGAGGAAAAGGGACTGTATCCACTGGTACAAGAAGTTCCAGCCGTGCCTCCCGTGCTGCACTGGCCTCCTCCGGCGACACTGCCGGTCCAGCAGGGGTGCTGGGCGACGACGAGCGGTTCCGAAAGCGGTTTAAGGGAAGGTTTCACATATTGTTTTTTCATGGTGCGCCCTCCGATAAAGCGTTCTGGTCTGCCCCAAAGAAATCACCCATGGAAAAGCGGTCCCACTGAAGAAAATAGTATTCTGATTTTACTCTCTTTCCTTCTATAATCAACCCAAATGTGTGAGAGCTCTGAGGATAAGAGGGAGGATCGAGTTCTCTCTATTCCTCGGGTGGCGGATAGCAGTAGTCGGAATAGCCGGGGTGGCACGGGAAGCACGCCTTACCACCGTTGGAACACTGGCCTCCTATGGCTTCGCCGCCACTCCAGCAGACAGTTGCCGAAACCACCGGCGACGGCCCTGACAAGGTCCTAAGGGCCGGTTTGGTGTAATTCTGGCTCATAACTAC
>CAZORO010000817.1:0-588 GCA_964581845.1 uncultured bacterium | reverse complement strand
AAGTAGAGGTCGCAGAGTTGACCAGGAATTCTCCGCGCCCTCTGCGTTCTCTGCCGTGAATTTCCGGGTATGCAAAAATGCAAAAATGAAGGATCTCATCCTAAACAAGTATAGCAGCGGTGTCATTCGGTTCATCCGGAGGTGCTCCCTGCCATGAAGCAGATGAACCGCCATCATTTAACCCGAATTTTGCGGAGGGACCGAAATGAAGAATGCGTCCAAGAGCCTTCCTATGATGGGATTGGCGTTTCTTGTGGGTTGCGGCATGGTCCTGGCCCTGGGCGGGAACAACCTTTTGTACGCCCAGAATACTCCCAACGCTCAGAGCATGGTGGGGGTGTGGGAGTGTCCGGGGATTCAGACTCCCTGGGGCGTTGCCCACGGCAAGACCATTCTTATGCCGGACGGCACCTTCACGAAGACCGTGAAATGCGGGGAAATGTTTACCTGGGACAAAGGGACGTACACGGTCGGCCCGGGTTACATTCACTACAAGATCCAGGATCATGAACCCAAGGTATACAAGGGCCAGACGATGCACTGGATCAAAGAAGAGACTACCTATTTTCAGATGGCTGGCCCAAACCG
>CAZORO010000816.1:0-1698 GCA_964581845.1 uncultured bacterium | reverse complement strand
GTACGAATCAAATCACAACAGAATAAGGAACTTTAGTGCATGAGCGCAACAGAGGGTTTCATTATTCCATTGGAAGATAGCTTTTGGGAAGGGGGAGAATGGGAACCCTACTTGTGTGGATTCTCCAGGAAACTGGCCCCCAAAGTGGAGGTTGCTTTCCGAAGTGACATGTTTCGAGTCCAGAATCTCGCTCCTGAGAGAAGGGCGTAAGCGAGAATCTGGAGATCGGTCCAGGAAAGTCCTTTCCCAAAAAACCTACGGCTTTCTACCAGAAACAAACAATCCTCAAAACCGGCTTCCGGGACCATGGGGAGGCATCTCAGCTGTCCGGGAAACTCACTCCGGCGTGAAAGAGAACCACAGGCCAATTCCCCGATCATGCATGGGGGGGTGACCACTTCACCTGCCTCGAAAAAGGCCCTCCAGCGTAGGGTCCGCTGAATGCAGGTGGCCGATCCAGACCAATGTGTCAACCAGAATCATGACCGGCGCGACCGAATGGGACGACGGCATGGTATTTTCCGTCTTGGAGCGGCCGATGCCATGGGGTCACTTCCACCCAGTGCCGCCAACCTGGGGGCAGCCGCTCTTTGGACGATCAGCTCGAGTCCCATGTGAAGTAGCCGGATTTTTCCAAGAATGCCTGTGGCTCCCTGTGCCTACTGGATAAGGTTCTGATCAAGAAAGGGCAAAGGAAAATCCTGGGTCATGCCAGCGGGGTAGTGTTTTTTTTCCGGTGTCCCCGATCCAAATGACGATCCACTCTAGAATTCCTTCTGGATCGGCAAACTTCGAGCAATTGGTAAGGGGGGCATCCACATCTACTCCCGTCCGCTACGTTATCACAACCGAGTTTTAAGGTTCCCAGTTGAAACCGAGCAATCGGTCATGGCCGGCCAAGAGAAGGGTTTCGATTTCCGGATCGCGCTGGATGTGGTTAGAATGGCGCGTGCGAAGGATTCCGATGGTGGTGACTCGGGAGATACAACACCGCCATCAGGGGCGTGTTGAAAGAAAGGAACACTACGGGTTGACAACAGAAATCTTGTAGATCAAATATCTATATCTTTTGCTACTGCTGACGCCAAAAGCCACAAGGGGAACCATGCCCTATCTCCTGGGAAAACCTAGCCGGATGGTCATCACTGTATGTCTCCTCGCGGGTGTGACCGCAGGAGCGGCCATGGGTGTGGGTTTGTTCACCTTCGTTTACGCGCGTGGGGTCTCCTATATGACCAATGATCCCGGGGCCTGCGCCAACTGCCATATCATGAATGAGCAATTCGATGGCTGGACCCGTTCCAGTCATCATCAAGTGGCTGTCTGCAATGATTGCCACACTCCGCATGATTTCCTTGGGAAGTACATGACCAAGGCCATCAATGGTTATCATCACTCATTGGCCTTCACTACCGGGGTTTTCCACGAACCGATCCAAATCAAGGAACGTAACCGGAACATCACCGAGCAGGCTTGCCGTTTCTGCCACGTTGATATCGTCCAAGAAATCGATCGTTTTCACACCGCGAATGATGAATTGTCGTGTATTCGCTGCCACCCTTCGGTGGGACACTTGGAGGATTGACATGAAGCATAAGGAGGAAAAGCCGATGCGAACCAATTCCAACATGCCGGGATCGAAGGGTTCGGTTCTTGCTCTGATCGTCATCACAGCGGTACTAGCCGCAGCGGTTGCTT
>CAZORO010000815.1:0-1714 GCA_964581845.1 uncultured bacterium | reverse complement strand
CTTGTGTGGGCGGATTCCTCCTCCCGTTGACCGTGGTGAACCGGGTCTTCTCAAGGCTCCCAGACAGCGCATTCAAGGCTGGTTTGGAGGGGGTATTGTATTTTCTCAGCGCCGCTTTTCCTGTCTTCACCCTCTGGCTGTGGTGGTTTTGGGGAGAACGTTTTCTGGTATTCGAGAAGGGTTGTCCAGCTATGGGCTGGACCTTTTTTCTCTTTCTTGGCAGCTGTTGGTTGACCTTCGCTCTCTACACCGTGGTGGACATCGCGCGGCATTGGCGGGGAACTCCCCAGTTTAAGAAAGTCAAAATCGAACGTGACATCTTTCCTTTCCAAGCCGGTCCAGGCCAACCCCGGATCTGGTTCCCCAGGCTTAATGGAATCTACCAACTCAACCGCATGAAGATCACCATTGAGGTGCCCGGGCTTGATGAGAACCTGAAGGGCCTGCGCTTGGGGCACCTCACCGACTTTCACTTTGGCAAGCACTGCCATGGAGATTTCATCCGCCACGCAGCCAACACCCTGATGGAGCTGGAGCCGGAGATCCTCGCGGTCACTGGTGATTTTCTCAATTTCTCCAAATACCTGGATGAATGCTTCGATCTCCTTTCCACACTGAAAACTCCCCTGGGTGTGTATGCCACCTGTGGCAACCATGATTACTGGGCGGGGATCGAGAAGATTCAAGCAGGGATTTCACATGCTGGTTTCGTGTTACTCGAGGACCGTACGATTGAACTTCAATGGAATGGCGCTCCATTCATCCTTTCTGGAATTGAGAGCCGTTGGAACCAATCCCGCATTCCCCTCGACTACATCCCCAAGGATTCACAAACTTTGAAAATCGTGCTTTCCCACACACCCGATGAATTCCCCCGTCTGGTGTCACGGAACCCCCATCTGGTGCTCTCGGGACACACCCACGGCGGCCAGGTTTGTTTCCCCTTCTTCGGGCCGGTGGTGGTGCCCTCGGATTTCGGACGGCGTTATGCCTCGGGGTTGTTCAAGCATGGTAGGAAACCTTGCTGGGGCAAGAGTTCAACTCTTGCCCCAACTGGACATGAAAGCTTCCTTTATGTCAGCCGTGGGATTGGATGCTATCCCCCCTTCCGGATGCTGTGCGATCCAGAGGTGACATTGTTTGAGTTTGTGTGAATACCATCCATTCCGAAGGGAGCCGTCACTCTTTAACGGGAAAATGCACGCACACCTCCGGGTGCGTCGAATACAACCGGATCTCCTCGCCATCAATGAGCACAATGCCGCTGGACTTGTTCTCCTGAAGGATCGGATTCCCGGGATATTTCTCCCAATGAATGAGGTCTCCTGAGACAGCTACGTTCGTGCTCCATTCATCCGGCTTCTTGTTTGATCTCAGTCCATGGTAATAGGCATAGTAACGCCCCTCGTATTTGATGATCTGGTTGAGCGCAATCATCTTGCCATCATAGGCATCCGGGCCGGGTTTCAGGACCGGCCCATCCTGAATGTGGGTCCAAGTCTTCAGGTCTTTGGAGGTGGCCAGCCAGACCGCCTCATCGTCATTGCGTTCATAGAACAGATACCATTTCCCTTTTTCATGGAAAGCAGTGGGAGTTCCGAAAGGACCATCAGGGATGGGGGAGCCATCGGTCTGGAGGATGGTGAGCCGCCCCTCGGGTTTCCAGTGAATGCGGTCGGTGGAGGTGAGCAGCTGCGCTTGGTCATCCTTGCCC
>CAZORO010000814.1:0-1731 GCA_964581845.1 uncultured bacterium | reverse complement strand
AGGATACGTCCGGAAAGCGCGGCGGTGCATATCGGGACCAAGTCCATCGTCGAGGTGACCCGGCTCACGGTCGAACAGGCTCTCCAGTTCTTCGATGCCTTATATGGTGAAGATTCCTATAGTCACATGGTTCCCAGCCTGCTTGGGGGAAATGGTAAAAAGAAAACGAACAGCGGACTTGAGTGGCTCTCGCATCCCCTGGAGGAGCTCCCTGCCAGGTTGAATCCACGTGAGCTTGAAATCGGGGGCGAGGTACTCCGTGAGATTCGCGGACGGCTCAAGTTTCTCTTGGATGTGGGGCTTTACTACCTCACACTTGACCGTTCGGCCCCGAGCCTGTCGGGTGGCGAAGCCCAACGCATCCGTCTGGCCAGTCAAATCGGCTGCGGGCTAATGGGAGTCCTGTACATCCTCGATGAGCCCAGCATCGGGCTGCATCAACGTGACAACCAGAAGCTCATCGATACGCTCTGCCGTTTGCGCGACTTGGGGAACACAGTCGTCGTAGTCGAGCACGATGAAGAGACTATGCACCGTGCTGATTTCATTGTCGACTTCGGTCCTGGCGCGGGGGAAACGGGAGGGGAGATCATCGCCACTGGTCCCGCCGAGGAGATCAAAACCCACCCGGATTCCCTGACTGGGCAGTATCTTTCTGGAAGGCTCAAGATCGATACCCCCACTCGCCGCCGTAAAGGCAATGGCAAGACTGTCACCGTGGTAGGTGCCGCCGAGAACAATCTCAAGGGAATTGATGTCGATATTCCCCTGGGCACCTTTACCTGCATCACGGGTGTCTCCGGCTCCGGCAAATCAAGCTTGATCAATGAGGTCCTCTACAAGGCTTTGGCCTCGCGCTTGCATGGGGCGGGAGACCTTCCGGGAAAGCATGAAAGCATTGCCGGACTCGATCACCTCGACAAGGTCATTGATATTGACCAAAGGCCGATTGGACGTACCCCGCGTTCCAATCCCGCCACCTACACCAAGGTCTTCGACCCGATCCGCCACCTCTTCGCGGAATTACCCGAGGCCAAGCAACGCGGTTACCAGGCGGGACGCTTTTCTTTCAACGTGAAGGGGGGAAGGTGTGATGCCTGTGAGGGAGATGGAGTTAAGAAGATCGAGATGCACTTCCTGGCGGATGTTTTTGTGACCTGTGATATCTGCAAGGGAACCCGTTTCAAGCGCGAGACCCTCCAAGTCAAGTTCAAGAATCGTTCCATCGCTGATGTACTCGAGCTTACGGTTAACCAGGCCATCGACCTCTTCAGCGAAATTCCGAGGATCCGCCGCATCCTCCAGACCATCGTGGATGTGGGATTGGGGTACATCCATCTCGGCCAATCCGCCACCACTTTGTCCGGAGGAGAGGCGCAGCGTGTCAAACTGGCCAAGGAACTTTGCAAGATCGAAACGGGACGCACGTTGTATATCCTCGATGAACCCACCACTGGACTGCATTTCGCCGACATCGACCGTCTGCTCTCGGTGCTCAACCGCTTGGTTGACAAGGGTAACACAGTGGTGGTGATCGAGCACAATCTTGACATCATCAAAAACGCCGATTGGATCATCGACCTCGGCCCGGAGGGAGGTTTGGATGGCGGCATGGTGGTCGCCACGGGAACCCCGGAGCAGATCGCGAGGCACGAGAGGTCATACACGGGCATGTTTTTGAAGAAGGTGTTGTAGAAGGGCAGCTCCAGCATCTGGTCGCGCGCGGTGTCC
>CAZORO010000813.1:0-1733 GCA_964581845.1 uncultured bacterium | reverse complement strand
CGTGAGCTGGGTTCAGACCGTCGTGAGACAGGTCGGTCTCTATCCGCTGTGGGCGAAGGGGATTTGAGGGGAGCTGCCTTCAGTACGAGAGGACCAGGGTAGACGGACCGCTGGTGTGTCAGTTGTGGCGCCAGCCGCAGGGCTGAGTAGCCAGGTCCGGCAGGGATAACCGCTGAAAGCATCTAAGTGGGAAGCCCGCCCCAAGATGAGATCCCCCACACCGGGAAGGTGGTAAGACCGCGGGAAGACGACCCGTTAGATAGGCAGGGAGTGGAAGCGTTGTAAGGCGTGGAGCTAACCTGTACTAAAGGTCGAGGACTTCTTCCGTGATAGGGAGTGTTTGGATTTTTGGCAGGGTAAGCCTGGGAGTTGTGTGGAGGAGAGGTTTTCTGGTGATAGGAGCGACGGGGACACACCTGGTCCCATCTCGAACCCAGCCGTTAAGCCCGTTAGCGCCGATGGTACTGGGGGGGCAGCCCCCTGGGAGAGTAGGTCATTGCCAGGAAACCTCTTCTGGTTAGTTGCAGAAGCATGCCAGCCTCGATAGCAATCGGGCTGGCATGCTCGTTTATGCGCTGAGGTCCGACGATATTGACTTCACTCCATGTCAGGCGTACATTGACGCTGAGGCTGTCCGTGTTACACTAACGCGGTTAAATCTTTTGGGGTGGAGTTGGCATGTCGGAAATGGTGGTGCGGCGGTGGTGCCTCGGTTTGTTGCTCTTGCTGCTGTTGGCCGGATGCAACGTGATGGGTGAACCGGGGAGCTTTGCCGTTTCGGCGGCGTCAGTTTCGGCGACGGCGACGGCAACGCGCACCCCTTCACCGACGCCGACCGCGACGGCGTCGGCTACCCCTACGATCACGCCTACGCCGACGTTTACCCCCACACCTACCTGCACACCTACTCCAACGCCAACATCTACCCCAAAAGTTTGTCCTGAGCGCACCGGCCGCACGATTGCAAGCGAGTTCAGTAGCACAGCGATGTACGGGGAGCAAATCCAGTATCTGGTACATTTGCCCCCGTGCTATGAGTATTATGCCGATCGCGCTTATCCGGTGTTGTATATGCTTCACGGCTGGCCCATGGATGAACAACATTGGGTGAATTTGGGACTGTTGGATCTTGCGGACGCCTGGATCGTTCAGAAACTGGTGGGTCCCTTTATCATTGTGCTGCCCGGTGTCGAGGACGCCGACGGCCTCTACGTTAACTCCAGCGGCGGTCCGCAATCCTTCGAGGGGATGGTTGTGGATGAATTGCTGCCGCGTGTGGATGAGACCTATCGCACTCTCCGCCAGCCTGAAGGGCGGGCCATTGGGGGCATTTCGCGCGGAGGCGTGTGGTCGCTGGAGATCGGCCTGCGCCATCCAGAGCTGTTTTCCATTGTTGGGGGGCACAGTCCTGCCCTGGCACTGAATTATCCTGCTCCGGCTTATGATCCTTACACTTTGGGACGCAGCGGAGCGCCGGGACAGCGGATCTATCTCACGGCGGGAAATGGGGATTGGGCGCGGGCCGGGGCCATCGCTTTCCGCGATTTTTTGCTCGAGCAGGGAGCGAAGGTCACCTATCAGCTCCATGAGGGCGGGCACGTGGACGAACTCTGGTCGTTGGGATTGCCGGATTACGTGGCCTTTTACACTGCTGAGTGGCCTAAGACGGGTGAGGCATTACCCGTATGGCATCCCGATTGGGAAGAGCATCATCCTGAAATGACGGTGCCGTA
>CAZORO010000812.1:0-1747 GCA_964581845.1 uncultured bacterium | reverse complement strand
TCGTTTCAGATCGCATGAGCAGTCTGGTGCGCCGTTTCGAAGCGAAGCCGCTAGGTCTTGGTCTTGTCATGGGTGAAGCCCGCCGGGTGGGTCTTTGTGCCAGGACGTCCGTTCCGCATCATCCATAATCCAGATCGAAATAAATGTCTCGCCATTTTTGAGAAACCGATGCACACTGAATCAAATGACGCATCTCCATCACCGGTCCACTCAAGATGGGCAAGGGAGGGTTGCAGGGGGCAAACGCAAAGGGTAGTGCGCATCCGATTTGAACAGTTCAACACCTGTTGCCGAAGCTTTTTCAAACGCTTCCACTGGTGATGAGGTCTTCAGATCCTGGGCACACCCAACCCTCAATGAAATCTGTGTGAAGCAGAGGCAAGGAGCAGTCGACGCGTTCATGGCGGGACTGCATTATGGTGCTGGGTTCAAATCGTCGTCGGCATTCATCTAAGTGAACTCTTTATCAGGAGGCAGAGAACATGAATCGAATTGGCAGGTTATTGGGGGTCGCGATACTCTGTGCCGTCATGGCCGCCTGCGCGGGTTCCTCCGGCTCACCGGGAAAGGATGCTCAGGTGGGTGAGGCCGGATTCTTTGGTGGCAACCCATCGGCAGAGGTTTCGGAACCACTTTTCAGGATCACCCAACCTGGGGTGGAAGGTGACATCTCCCATGATTTCCAGGTCAAGAACACCGGCGGGGCCGTGCTGGAAATCCTCAAGATCACCCCCGGCTGAGGTGTTAAAGTCGCCGGATATGACAAGGCAATCCCTCCTGGACGTGAGGGAAGGATCACACTGACGGTGAATCCCGCAAGCTGCAAGGAAAAAGTGAAGAAATACACCCTGGTCAAGACCAACGATCCCAGGAGACCCAGTTTTACACTGGTATTCGAAGGAACCGGCAGCTAGCACCGAACGGAACGTAAAGAAAGCAGAGATTAGTAATTTGTTACCTTTGCGGTCCATGCATTATCTATGTCGAAGAATTATTAGACACGAAGAACCAGAAACACAACTCCTGGACCGGCGAGCCACTCAATAGAGAGAAGGAGGGCAGATTCTCCATGAAGCCTTCCTTCTCTTGCCTTCCTGGCCGCAAACCCGGGTCCGAACCATGGATCTCCGGGGAGCTTTTGGCAGTCTTTGCTGGCGAAAGCAGACACCCAGGAAATTAGAGTCAAAGTACTGAGTCCGCCTTCTTCCAGGCCTGATTGTCTACCGTCGTTGAAACGGCTCAGATTGAGGCAGCAGCAACCGATCGCACTGGGGAGCTTCATCCATGAAAGTAGCTGACGGACTCCACGTGTTCCCGTGGAATTCCATGGCCGCCAACAACTGCAACACCTACCTACTGGAGGGAGGTGCCAGGATACTGATCGACCCGGGGCACGTGAGACTTTTTCCCCACGTGGAGAGCGGTTTGAGAGAGGTCGGTTTGACCATCCGAGACATCGACCTGGTGATCTGCACTCACGCTCACCCCGATCACATGGAAGCCGTGCGGCTATTCAAGGGCGCAGACATCCTTTTTGCTCTCCACGAGGATGATTGGCGACTTTTGGGGGATCTGGGCAGGAGCTTGGGCACCATGTTTGACCCAAGACATTACAAACCGAGCTTCTTCCTCACCTCAGGGGAGATCGCGGTAAAGGATCTGCAACTGGAAGTGATTCACACGCCTGGTCATTCGCCGGGATCTGTCTCCCTCTACTGGCCCAGGCACAAAGCGTTGTTCACGGGGG
>CAZORO010000811.1:0-1749 GCA_964581845.1 uncultured bacterium | reverse complement strand
AGTGATTGACCATGTGCTGGACCACCGCCCGGATCCGCTCGGGATTCTTCACCAGAACGGCCATCTTGGCGGCCCGCTTGGCCAGATCATCCCGGTCCTGTTCACTGAGATTGTCGGTTATTTGGGCGAAGGCCTCGTCGATGGCTGACTTGTCAATCTTGAGGCGCACCTCGGGAGCCTCGAAATGGAGGGGCAAAGTGGCCCGGTCCCGGATGGAATCCTGGAAGGAATAGCGGTTGAGATACCCCTTTTCGTCCTCATCCGCCCCAAGAGCTCAAAAAGTGTTTCGGTCGGCCCGGTTGATCGGAGTGCCGGTCAGGCCGAAAAGAAAGGCGTTGGGAAGGGCTTCCCGCATCTTGCGGCCGAGATCGCCTTCCTGGGTGCGGTGGGCTTCGTCTACCATTCCGATAATATTGGACCGTTCGTTCAGTCTCCCTCCCGCCTCGCCGAACTTGTGAATGGTGGTGATGAGGACCTTGCGGACATCTTGGGCGAGCAGATCCTGCAGTTTCTGCCTTGCGGTAACACCCACCATGTTGGGCACATCGTCCGCGTTGAAGGTTGCGGTGATCTGAGTATCGAGATCGATGCGGTCCACCACGATGATCACCGTGGGATTTCCCAGCCGGGGACGCATCCGGAGCTTCTGGGCGGCGAACACCATGAGGAGGGATTTGCCGCTTCCCTGGAAATACCAGATGAGTCCTTTCCTGGGTTAGCCTTACACCATCCGGTCCACCATCTTGTTGGCGGTCTCGAACTGCTGGTAGCGGCAGATGATCTTGACGCGCCAGTGTTTTTTGTCCGTGGCAATGAGGGTGAGGTTCTAAAGAATTCTAATCGGATTTCCACAATAGCCGCCATGGAGATCCTGACGGTAATCTTATCCCCGTGGCAGCCTACGTCTGTGTCCGCCGCCCAGGACTCCAATCCCTCTTCTGCGCCCTGAGAGTCTCTTTCAGCTCCTCCTGTAGGACCTCCTGGATTGGCTCACGCAAGAACTCTTTCAAGCTGTTCCTGCCCTCGTTGAAAATCCCTTGGAGATTGATCCTTCCATGCTTACACTTGTTCTCGGTCAAGGCATGTCATTCCGTCTGTTTGGATGCGGCTGCCCCATCTCCTGACACCCGCATACCATCGACCTATTGCTCACTCATCTCTTTCTACGAAACCTCCCGCACATCATCCTGCACAAAGGAAGAAACCAGCCGGTGAGTGACACAAAGAAACTGAAAGGTGGCAAGGAAAAGGGATTCACGAGTGCGAGGCCCAAACTGGGCGGTCGTGCCCTCATCGTGGCAATTCTTGGCCTTGGATTGGTCTTCAAGCTCTACTATCTCTTGTCCTACTCTTCATCCAGCCCCTACTACAATGTTGCCCGCATGGATTCAGGGGTCTATGTCGATTGGGCGAGATCGATCAACCAGGAGGGATGGCTTGGGCATGAGGTTTTCTACCAGGCACCGCTCTACCCTTACCTTCTGAGCGTCATCTTCCGGGTATTCGGCGACGGGTTTTTGAGTGTCTACCTCATCCAGGTCCTCATGGGTATGGGCATACTGGCACTGATCTATCTCACGGGGAAGATGGTGTATGGGGAACGGGCCGGAGTGGTTGCAGCCCTGCTCTGCGTCAGCTACGCCCCCTTCACCATGTATGAAACAAAAGTCCTGACGACGGTGACCGAGATGTTCCTCGCGTTACTGGCCATGTATTTCCTGGTCAGAGCCGAGCAGGAGGGGAAACGCC
>CAZORO010000810.1:0-1771 GCA_964581845.1 uncultured bacterium | reverse complement strand
CAATTCTCGGCTAACAAGGATTTATTTCCCCTGATATAGATCTGTCCGCCATAACCAAAGTTGGCGTGATTCCCCAAGAAAAAAGAATTTTTTATAAACACATCCCCTCCATTGGCATAAAGCCCACCACCTTCCGCATCATTTTCCATACCACTTTCTGAGGTATTTCCTATAACTCTGCAGTTGTCCATGACCAAAGATGCACCTGCGAACAGGATTCCACCCCCTCTTGAACCTTCATATATCGCGGCATTTCCTGATATTTCACAGTTCTGGAGAAATACGTTGGAGGAGCCTCTGATGTAAAATCCTCCTCCAGCTTGGGCTGTGTTGCCTGTTATAATGCAATTAATTAATTCAGGACTCGAGTCAATTATATTAACACCACCACCACTTACAGAGGAACTATTTTCTAATATTAAACACTTTTTAATATTTGGAGAAACACGATAACCGATACTCAAGCCCGCGTTTTTACATCTCCTAATTGTAAGTTTCTCAAGAGTACAATCTGCGGCACACCAAACTCCAGCTGTATTATTTCCAACCGCAGTAATAATAGTTTGATTACTATTATTATCTGTTCCGCTGAAAGACTCCGATTCGTTCATACCTCCAATAATATTTATTGCTTTATCAACCATAACCCATTCATTATATGTTCCATAACGAATCCAAATCGAGTCTCCCATTTTTGATGTTTTGATGGCATCCCCTATCTTAACAAATGCCGATTGCCATGATTCGCCATTACTACCATCTCCATCAGGTGAAACAAACAAGGTCCTTCCATATGCCCTTCCTACAAAGACCACTAGCAAGAGGACCTGAACAGAGAGCATCACCCACTTGGATCGCATATCCATTACCCCCTCGTAACCGTGTCCCCAAAAGTGTTCCCCTATGAGGGAATGTAGCCTTTCTCTCCAGCATTGTCATTCGTAATTTCATCATGACACTGGCCAAGCGCCAGAAAAGCAAAGGGATTTGACAAACTCACCCCTCTGTTCCAATTTCCTCCTGTTACCATGCCGGTGTTGTATTTACGTGGTCTGTGGGGGGAAATGTCCGAACGGGGGCGGAAAACGCTTCCTTGGGATCTCCTGCGTGGGGGGTGTGAAGGTGGGGGAAGCACCTTCGTGAACACCTTCGCTTTGCTGATCGCCATCGAATACTTCCACTGCACCCCCGCCCAGAAATCCCTCATCGCCGCTGGCGCCCATTGGGGGCTGACCCTCTCGGTCTTCTACGCCACATATGCCCATGCCTTGATTGGACGGCGCAATATCGAGGCGGCCATCCCCATGTTCCTGACAGCGGGGGCCACAGTGCTATGCTCGTTGGCCAGGACATCCACTCTCTTCGCACTCATTGCCTTTCAATGTGGCCTTTTGTTGGGATTACGCAGCCCGTTGATGACCGCGCTTTACCGTGAGAATTACAAGGCTAGTGTACGTGGGCAGATTTTCGGATTGATTCTGATTGTCACTGCTGGGAGTGGAACTCTCTTCTCCTGGCTGGGGGGGAATTATCTCGACCATGGGATCACACGTTTTCCGGTACTTGCACTGGTGATTGCGATTGTCGCCTTTGTTGGGGCCCTCTCAACCCTCCAGATCCCCTCCCCGCATCATCCACGCGAGCCGGTGCCGAATCCCTTCTCCTATTTCAGCGCCCTGCGTGATCTCGACTTCGTCTATGTGATCCTCACCTGGTTCCTCTTCGGCCTGGCAAATCTGGCCTTGCTGCCGCAACGCTTCGAGTATATGTC
>CAZORO010000809.1:0-1781 GCA_964581845.1 uncultured bacterium | reverse complement strand
CGCCAATTACAGCAACCCGCAACATGAAAAGTCACCTTCTCCCTTAGTCAATCGGTTAACCATTTTGAAATAACAACAGGTATCATGGTATAAATTGATCAGCAAATAAAGGGGACAATCCAGGGAGAAAAATGTCTTATTGGGCAGATGAAAAGGGCCGGTTTGTGGAGGCAGAATGGATTTCCTCCCTTTCTAACCCCGGATACAGGACCTTTACGATACCCTCCACTCCAACCTTTGAAGCGTCATTCCACCCGTGAGATCCTTGACTGAGGTGATATACATTTCCCCCCCATCCACAATAATCTCAGGTGCGGCCACATCGATCCGGCCGAGGAAACCCTTATCGTTGTCGATCCCGAAGTCAAAGGGGTCCTCGGAGCGGTAGACATAAACCAGCCCCTCGGAATAATTCTTGGTGCGGAAAAGATAGTAGAAACCCTCATGAAAGAGCACAAAAGGAGATTCGCACTGGTAGGCCAAGGCGCCCTGAGAACCGCCCCAATGGACCTCGCGTGAGGCAGACCAGTGGATCAAATCCTTGGAGGTGCGTAAATAAACCTTGTTAGGGGCACGAAAGCCGGTCTCGGCACCAGAGTAGTAGCACAGCCATTGCTCCCCTACTTGAATGACACAGGGATCGCGCGCCTCACCAGGGCCGATGAAAAGCCAGGCCAGCCCCTCGTCATTCAACCGCCGGTTGAACTGAATCCCATCTTGGGAGGTGGCCAGACAGATGGAGGAGAGGGGCAGATTACCAAGTGGCTCGCAGCTTTCTCCGCCATAAAACATGTAATAACAATCGCTTTCCTTGATTACGAAGGGGGATTGGAGCCACTCGCTGTGTTCATGGAAGGGATCGGGACGGTCAGCCAGGCTTTCACCATAGAGGTGATTGCGCCGCATCATTACACCGGTGGGAGTCCAGGGGGATTGTTCCAAAGAGTCAGCTCGCCAACCGTAGAATATCCTCCCTACCTTGGTGTGCCGCACACACGCCCAGCATCGCCAAGCTCCCTCTTTGTCCCTCCAAATATGATGATCCACCACCTCCTGCCCGCCAAAGGGCTTTCCGGGTTTGACTTCCCCTTGCAATGGACCGAGATCCGTGGGATTCGGGCAGATCATCCAAGGCTGACCGGAGAGAAAAGGGATGAGGACCCTGGTCATGGGGAAATGAATGTTTCTTCCCGTGAGATCAAGTGAAGGAGCTACCGCAGCCGCAAGTCGATTTGGCGTTCGGGTTGATAAATTTGAACCCGCCCCCCATCAGGTCCTTGGCGTAATCGAGAGTCGCGCCGCTCAAGTACAGCCCGCTCTTGTTATCACAAACGAGCTTGATGCCATGTTCCTCGAAGATGGTATCCGTGTCATTAACATTCTTGTCAAAACCCAAGGTGTAGGAGAGACCAGCGCAACCGCCTCCCTGCACACCCACTCGAAGGACATAACCCTCCAGGTTCTCTTGCTCGATTAGCTTCTTGACCTCGTTGGCAGCAACTTCACTGATATGTATGCTCATTGTTTATTCCACCTTGGTTTCCTTCTTGATATTACACACGGCCTTAAGCCGTGGCTCCAACCGGTTCTTCAACCTCCAGGGAAGATTTTTTCTTCTTGTAGTCGGTGATTGCACTCTTGATGGCATCCTCGGCGAGGACTGAACAGTGAATCTTGATCGGTGGTAGCGAAAGCTCTTCCACAATCCGCATGTTCTTGATCTGCATGGCCTCATCCACAGTCATGCCCTTGAGCATTTCGGTGGCCAGCGAGGAGGAGGC
>CAZORO010000808.1:0-1784 GCA_964581845.1 uncultured bacterium | reverse complement strand
CAGCGGGGGAGCTGCACACCAATTTCAAACTGGAAAAAGAGGGGGAATGCCTGGCATTGTATGACAACGCCAATCCACGCCAACGGGTGTGCGGATTTCTTCCAGAATTCCCACCCCAAGCCTGTGGCTACTCCTATGGCCGCGCCGGAGAGGATGGAGACTACCAGTATCTTTACCCGTCCACTCCAGGACAGGAAAACACTACCTCCGAAACCTTTGCGGGTATTGTCCCAGCTCCCGAATTCAGCATCGGCCAACGGTTCATTTCCTCAGCGGCCACGGTCAGCCTTTCCTCATCCATTCCGGGAGTTACAGTCACCTACACCTTGGATGGATCCGTGCCAAACCTCTCGAAGGGGATACCCTATACAACTCCCATTTCGTTGACTCAAACCCGGGTGATTCGCGCGCGATCCTTTCTGGAGGGTTGGATCCCTTCCGAGGTGGTAACGCAGTCCTATCTTTACACCACCTCCACCTATATCCGCAGCTTGCCAGCGCTCTCGATTGTGGGGGATGAACAAGGGAGCCTTTATGAGCCGGATGGAGTCATGGCCATTGTGGGTGGGACCTACAATGATGTCTGGCAGGCGGTCAGCCCAACCGATTACAACAACCCCATCCAGCGCGGGAATGCTTATGAGCGTCCCGTTTCAGCGGGTCTGATTGATCCGCAAGGAGCGGAGGGTTTTTCGGTGGAGTGTGGAATCCGTGTGGCGGGAAGTGATTTCGCGCGTCAACGTTACCGCCGTACCGATGATATCTGGCTGGATTGGGTGGAGAAGTTCTCTTTCCGGCTATATTTCCGGGGGGAATATGGACCTGGGAAACTGGAGTACCCGCTGATTCCACTCATCGAGAAATCCTCTTTCAATTGCCTTTGGCTGCGAGCGGGGCACAATGATCACAAGAATCCTTTCATCCGGGATGAACTCGCGCGGCGCCTATTCCATGACTGTGGTCATAAGGTTCCACTGGGGACCTTCGCCAACCTCTTCGTCAATGGCTCTTTCAAGGGGTACTACAACCTAGTCGAAAGGCTCGATGAGGATTTTTTCAAGTTTCATTATGACAGCGATTCTGATTGGGACATCGTGCATATTGGGGAGCTTCAATCGGGGACCCTGGATGCTTGGAATACAATGATTTCTTATGCCGCAAACAACAACATGGGGGACTACACGAAATACCAGCAATTTGGGGGTATGCTGGACCTTACCAACTTCGCCGACTACTTGATCTTGAACATTTATGCCAACACCTGGGACTGGCCACAGAATAATTGGGTGGCCGCAAGAGAACGAGTGGATGGGGGTTTATTCAGGTTTTATGTCTGGGATGCGGAGGGAGCCTTTGGAAATGGGAACCCCGTCAACTACAACATCCTCAATCAACTCGCTGGGGGAGGCTCGACCATCGCCGAGATCTACAACCCGCTGCTGGCCAGTCCCGAATTCCGCCTTTTCTTCGCCGACCGGGTCCAGAAGCACCTCTATAACGATGGCGCCATGACCGATGATCATATGCGTGCCCGGTTCGATGAACTTCGGGCGGCTATTCAGAAAATGGTCTATTATGTTTACGGTGAAACCTTCGATTCCACCATCCGCACCACATGGATCTCGCAACGTAGATCGCTCTTCCTTCAACAACTCCGGAATGTGGGGCTTTGGCCCACCGTGACAGCGCCAAGCACGAGTCTTCCTGAGGGAGAGGTGGTTTCTGGAGTGACTGTCACGCTTACGAATCCCGGCCGCATCGGTCAGATCCTTTTCACCCTCGAT
>CAZORO010000807.1:0-1800 GCA_964581845.1 uncultured bacterium | reverse complement strand
AGGCCCACCCGGTTACCTCGTGGATGTCACCATGGACCTCACCGGCGGGTTGAAACGGCTCACCAAGGAACGGGCCACCAGCGCGCGCCTGGGCACGATTCAGCTCACTCCCGACCTCTTCCGCATTGATGTCGCCCCGGAGTTGCTCCTGGCCGCCGGCCCCATGGAAAAAATTGTCCGAGACATCATTCTTCAACCTCTTGATTTGCGTGGGTGGTACAATGGACGCCGTTCCAGGATTCATGAAGCCTTTGAACATGCGCAACTCCTACCCGATGAGATTCTGAATGAAATTGAAAATGCCGCCGATGAATTGGGCATTCGAATATATGAGGCCGAGACACCCAAACGGGCTGCCAATGCTTCCTATGTATTCGAACCCCAGCGCCTCTCGATCAACTTGGCTCGTACTACCACCCCGGGAGAACTCCGTCTTGATATCGAGGTCGTAAACGTCGATAAAGAGAGTGTTCGTGTGGCTCGTAACCTCTTTCCCAGGGTGGATGTACTCGACTTAGCTGCCCGGTCCGTCGCATCCAACCGTACTTATGTCAGACTTGAGGATTTCCGTCCATTGACTCTGGGTGAATGGATTGAGTCCCGGCAGCCACAAACCCTCTTGTCAAACTGAGACAGCCCGGAAAGAGTCCTCAAAAAGTGATACCCGTGGCCGCAATAGAAACGAATCGAGGTGCTTTTTGTATGCGTTCATTAGTTCTACTCATCCTGGGACTGTGCCTGTCCTGTCCAGTTTCCGCCGACCGGATTGTGTTGATCTATGGCGATGTGCTGGAGGGCAAGGTGGTCTCACAGACCGATACCACGATTACCATCCAAGGCCCCTATGGTGAACGGGTGATGAATAAATCGGATATCCGCGAGGTACTCAGTGATGCGGGTGGAGCTACCTCTCCCGCCCCGGAATCTATGACGGCACCACCCGCTGCCCCCGATATCGTACCTCAAGAGGTGCCCGTGGCTGGACCCGGAGGTTGGCCGTTGGATGACATGCCAGTCGCTCAGCCACGTCCCCAAGATCAGCTGGTACCCTCGGCCCCGCCACTGCCCCCCCGTGAAGGAGAAGCCCCAGCCTCTGTCCCTCAAACCTTCACACCTCCGCCCCCCAACCAGGTCCCTACTCCCTATGACCTGATTCGTGCCAATGCGGAAATGCAGGCCCAATGGAAGGATCTTGACATCGCTTACATCCAACGCGCCTTCGCTTATGGACAAAGCTCCGAAACGAGGTGCGCGGCACGCATCATCCCACCCAACTACATGCGGGCCAAAATGGTCACTCCGATCCCTGTTTCTCAACAATTCCCTAAAGGCGGGGAAGTGGAATATGACATGTACCGCGCTCAAGGGACCCTCTGGCAGGTCGCCAAGATTCCAGGACAACCGATCCAGTACCTGAAAATGGATGCCTCACGGCTGGAGCGTCAATCCGCGGCCAAATCGATGGAGTCTTTCCAATATGGCTTCGCGGGAACATCTACCGATGAGACCTTGCTGCAACCCTTCGCGCGTAATTCCAGCATCATCGGATCGGAAGTCATCGATGGACATGACTGCTGGGTTCTGGAAACACGTTACAGCCCCGAGGTCATCGAAACACAGATCCGCCGTTATCCGCCTGAGGTTCAACCAACCGTGCGTCAACAGCTTTCAACTCAGATCGGGTCTATCCGCAACTGGATTGGGAAGCACGATCTCATCCAACGGCGCATGGAGAGTTTCATGCCGGATGGTGCACCACTTCTCGCGATGATTGTGACCTCGATTAAACCCAACGTGGGA
>CAZORO010000806.1:0-1801 GCA_964581845.1 uncultured bacterium | reverse complement strand
AATCGTGTGGTGGTGCGAGAGGTTTGAGGTGGAACCAGATAGGTTCCTCATTCCCGGAGAACTATTCTGAGGAGGGGGCGTCATGATTGAACCCGCTGCGGTATTGTTAGTGTTAGGAGCGGTACTGCTCCTGTTCTTCTTTTACATGGTGCCAGTACGTTTATGGCTGGCCGCCACCTTCGCGGGTGTTCGTATCGGAATCTTCAACCTGATCGGAATGCGTATCCGCCGGGTGCCGCCGGCGGCCATCGTGAACCCAATGATCAATGCCCATAAAGCGGGACTCCAGGTGAGTTCCGACCAGCTTGAGGCCCATTATCTCGCGGGTGGGAATGTCACCGCCGTGGTGAATGCCCTTGTCTCCGCAGATAAGGCCAACATCCCGCTGGAGTTCCAGCGCGCGGCGGCGATTGACCTGGCGGGGCGCAATGTGCTTGAGGCGGTCCACACCTCGGTCAATCCGCGTGTGATCGATTGTCCCTCCCAAAGTAGTGGCACTTCGATGCTCGATGCCGTGGCCAAGGATGGTATCCGCCTGTTAGTCAAGGCCCGTGTGACTGTCCGCGCCAATCTGGACCGCTTAGTCGGTGGCGCTACCGAGGAAACCATCATCGCCCGTGTGGGACAGGGCATTGTCAGCGCCATCGGTTCCTCGAACACTTACAAGGACGTGCTCGAAAACCCCGACCGCATTTCACGCAAGGTGCTTGAGAGTGGACTCGACTCGCAGACAGCATTCGAGATTGTCTCCATCGATATCGCTGATGTCAGTGTGGCTGGGATGGGGAATGTGGCCAATGTCGGCGCTCTGCTGGAAACCGAGCGTGCCGAGGCGGATAAGAAACTCCGTCAGGCCGAGGCTGAGGGTAAGCGCGCCATGGCGGTGGCCCATGAGCAGGAGATGAAGGCACGCACCCAGGAGATGCGCGCCAAGGTGGTTGAGGCCGAGGCCCAGATCCCCTTGGCCATGGCGGATGCCTTCCGTAGCGGTAATCTTGGCGTGATGGACTATTATCACATTAAGAACATCCAGGCCGATACACAGATGCGGACCTCGATCTCCGAGATCGGCGAACCGCCCTCCGCTACCACCGGCCCAGTCCAGAAACCACCCCAGTAAAGAGGATCAGGCCTCATGGAGGATCTTTTTGGAATCCTTATTATTGCAGTGAGCTTTATCATCTGGATCACCCAGTCGATTGCCCATGCAAAGAAGCGTGCTCAACAGGAGTTTGACCAGGCACTCGAGGAAAGCGAGGATGAGGTGGAGGACCTTCTTGAACCTAGAGCGCCTATCCCGCGCCCGCTTATTCCTCCAGTGCGTACGGAACGTCCAATCCCTCAGGGTGCGCCAACCTGGAAAGAGCTTCAGAAGCAACTCGAACAAGTCCTGGGGCAGCCACCCTCCAAACCCAGCCCCCAGAGCACTCAACCGATTCCGATCCCAAGGCGGCGGCGGGAAGCTCCTCCGAGCCGGGCCTTTGACAAACCAGTGCCAAGGACAAGCCCGCAAACCTCTCCCAGCCGACAACCTGTCTATCCATCGAAACCGGCTCCCCGGCCAAGTTCGCAATCCACTCCACAACCCACGGTAATGGCCCATTCCATCAATAGCCGTGAGGCTCCTCCACGCACCTTCACAGCTGGACAAAATCTATCAGCTGGCCCAGGAGTTGAACTCCTGGGCCGTCTGTCCGTCTCCCCGAGGGAACACAAGCTGCGCCGTGGGAAGTTCCCATATCTCCACCCGGACCCCATTGCTAATGCTGTGCTTCTCTCGGAGATTCTGAAACCCTATTCA
>CAZORO010000805.1:0-1801 GCA_964581845.1 uncultured bacterium | reverse complement strand
TCCTGTGTTTCATGTTCGTGCCTCCCTTTTTTTCTCGAGATTTCACCGCCCCAGGATTCAGGTGGTTAGGTGTTGTCTTCGATGCCTCTTGTGTGTGCCATCTCAGGTCACTTACGCAAAGGTTAGACGCAGACTTTGTGCCGATATTCAAACGGTGCTTTTATCAATTTTACAGAGGGAATTGCATCACTTCTTTCCGGATGGGCATATATCTCCATGAGATAATTGATATCACCCCGGAATGGATCACGAAGCGGGCATGAAGTACATAAGGCGCCGGCATTCGTTGGCTACTTTCTGGAAATCGGAGAGTTTATAACTCGTAGGATCCTCGCCCAAAGGGGGGTAACCCTTGGCAAGCTCCTCCAAGCTTGCCCAAGTAAAATCAGTGTGTTCCTTCGAGAGGACGACATCCTGGGAATGGGATAGGGTTAGGAAATCGAGTGAGAGCAGCTTTCCATGCCGCCCAATCTCACCGAACCAGTAATCCACCAAGCTGAGGACCTGTACTTCCAATCCTGTTTCCTCGCGAACCTCACGGACCACGCCGAATTTCGGGTCTTCATGAGGGATCAGACGACCTCCTGGAGGTGCCCAGATGAGGGGAGGTTCAGCCCGCTTGAGAACCAGGAACTTCCCCTGCTGGTAAACATACCCCGTCACTGCCACTGAGTGGGTGGTGGGGATCTGTCCATGAGTCTCTCCCTTCACTCCGCTCATGGTGAAGGAACCTTCTCCTTAAGTAATAGTCGGCTCAGGAGTATTCCCGGTGCCTTGTTGAATCTTACTCCTTATGGCCTCTTCTTGGAGTACCTGCTTGAGTCCTTCTCCGAAATACTTGTATCGGACCGCCACCATCACCAGGAAGAGACTCTCCGCGGCCAGATAAGCGATCACATAACCCAGGCCTCCCGACCCGAAACCGTAGCTGTGAAGCCCGGCGGCCAGGATGAAATTCACTCCATACCAGGTCATCAGGATCAGCTGAAAGCCAATCACTGCTCCCACCGCGATACCGAAGGGTCCGGCAAGTCCACTATAACGGGCGTGCAGGAGCGCCAGGTATCCCACAATCGAGATGAAAGCCCAGGTCTCCTTCGGATCCCACCCCCAGAAACGTCCCCAGGATTCATTGGCCCAAACTCCTCCCAGGATAGTTCCGATGGTTAGGAGGAGAACCCCCACTTGCATCGCACGGTACACAAAGTTATTGGTGATCCGGATGAGTTCTTGCTTGTGGGGAGTGAAGAGGTAGAGAGAAAGGGATAGATGGGCGGTTGCCATCGCCAGAGCAAAGGCGCTATAGGAAATGACAATGGTCAGTACATGAACCAACAGCCAATAGTTGGAGCGAAGGACCGGCACAAGCGGGCTGATAGCCGGATCGAAGGGCAGCATGTCCGCGAGGATAAGCACCACCACTCCCATGGCCGCTCCGCATAAGCCGAAGATCCGTTGCCGGTAGATCACCTCGAAAATACCGGCGAAAAGAAGCACACCCCACCCCATGTACACCACCGACTCGTACATGTTGGACACGGGCGGCCTGCCCGCCACGAGCACCCGCAGCATCAACCCATAGGAGCTGAGTCCAAATCCCATCAGCGTGAAAATCCATGCCGCGTAATAGGTCAGACGTGTACCAACCCCCATGGAGATCGCATACAGGATTGTGCCCAGCAACAAGAATATCCAGGCTTTACGGAAGGGCTTGGTCTTGTTATAGGAAATCTCGTATCCCAGCACCTTTTCGGTTGGATAATGGCTTCCCCCGCGTGTCCGGAGCTGGGTGGCCAATTCC
>CAZORO010000804.1:226-1807 GCA_964581845.1 uncultured bacterium | reverse complement strand
GACCCAGATCAAGCAAGCGGACTTGGTTCTTCTGGTCTGTGATTTTGAAGGAACCCTGATTCCTTTAGCTCAGGCGGGAGAAGAGGTCCACATGGCCGAGACAGTCCATGAACACCTGGAGGCAATCAGCAAGATCCCCTCGGTCCGTTTGGCCATCATTAGTAGCAGTTCTTTGATCGATCTGCACGAGAAGATCAGCATCGCCAACTGCCACTTTCTTTGCAACCATGGCCTCGAAATCAGCGGACCAGATCTCAACTTCCACCATAGCGTGGCCGAAAAGTTCCGTTCTGCTATCCATGAGGCAGCCAACACGCTTAGAACTCAACTGCGTGCTGAACGGGCCATTGTGGAGGACCGTGGCCTCACCGCCGGATTGAACTACCGGGCGGTGATGGAGAGCCATGTCAGTTCGCTGCTGGCCAAGGCCCACAACCTCTTGGCGAATAGTGTCCGGGAAAGGAAGATCCGCATCGAGGAAGCCCGCCGGACCATCGAAATCCTCCCCGCGGTAGACTGGGATCGCGGTAAGGCGGTCAAGATGCTCTACCAGCACTACAAGGCCACTTATCCTGGGATCAACATCCTCTTGTTGTACGTGGGTGATGACGCCATGGATGAACCCGCCTTCCGGTTCGCTCTCCAGACTGGACTTCCCTACCGGGTGACCCAGACCAAGGTGACTGATGCGCGTTTCTATCTGAAAATGCAAACCGAGATCTCGCGTGTGCTGAAACTGGTCCGCGAGAGTGCTCCGGATGCCGGACCCGAGGCTCCGAGGGAGAGGATGGTGTTGTAGGAGGGGTACGTGTGACATGCCACCCAAAGAAAAGATCTCTCCTGAAGAGGAAAAGGAACTCTTATGGGCTGAGTTCGAACGAAACCTGAAACGTCCTGTCTCAGAGAGGATCGAACGAGGGTGTGTGTGGACCTTCAAACCGGTACTTGATGAGGGACCAGGTGTCCGGGTGTGGGATACCATGGAGGATTACCGGCGCTGGTGTAATGAGAATCTGCCCGATTGGCTGGGATACAAGACCGTGACCGATGAGGAGTGGGAGGAATACCTCAAGAAGGCTGATGAGTGAAACCAGCCGATGGATTTAGTGGCTGGTTTGAAGGGGGCTCCTTTGGGTTGGCTGGCTGACCGGATCAAACACAATGGTATTGAGGTTTCGGACTTCTACGGAACCTCGGAGTCCTATTTTGATCTGACTCCGGCGGGGAGAACCCTTATCAGTAGTCTGGATCCCCTCATCCAGAAAGGGATCCGGGGACGGGTTTTAGATGCCGGAGCGGGACGTCTCACCTATGCTCCACGCTTGCGTCAAGTTGCCAGCGAAGTCACCTCCCTCGATCGTTACCGCGTCAAGGATGGGTTGAACATCCTTTCTGACCTGTCAGAGTTGCCACTTGCGGATAGTTCTTTTGACTCTGTTTTCTGTTCCCAGGTTCTCGAGCATGTGCCCGATCCTCAACGAGTCCTTGGGGAACTTGCCCGAGTCCTCCGTCCCGGCGGTACGCTTCTTCTTTCAGTTCCGCATCTCGCCTACCTCCACAATGAACCGCATGACTACTACC
>CAZORO010000804.1:0-216 GCA_964581845.1 uncultured bacterium | reverse complement strand
GAATTCGGTCTTCAGCACCTCCTTGAGAAGACAGGCTTTGAGATTCAGGAGATCCGTTGGAGCGGAGGAGCGCTCTCCTTCCTGGGTCATATGCCCAGTACCCTGATCGTGAACCTGACATGGGGGATACCGGTGGTCTTCCCCATGGTTTCGTTACTCAACCGTCTCTGGAGCCGTGGGATCGCTTGGCTTGAGAGGAGAGACCAGAAGCGGAGG
>CAZORO010000803.1:0-1809 GCA_964581845.1 uncultured bacterium | reverse complement strand
GAATCGCTCTATTTCTGTGCTGTCTCATACCGGTAATTCCATCTCCGATTGGGAGCGCTGTCCCCATTGACTCCCAGTTCGGAAACATCCCCGAAACTCTGAATGTTGTCAGCCCAGTGGAAATCAAACTTCGGAGCCCCCGATGCTTGTCCCACCAATTCGCGCGGAATTGATACCTCCATGCCATTGCCGTTGACCCGGTAAATTGCTTGGCCGGCCGGTTCCCACTTCCCATCCCTCCACGCCTTGAGAGTGCTCTCCTGATCGTTATTCACCTCGTTATTCACCGCAAAGTCGTAACCCAGCCAGCCGGTCTTCCCATCGCGATCCATGTCGAGCAGCAGAAGCATCCAGTTCTTATCGGTGTGGGGCGAGATCTTGTTCAATGTCTGAGCGAAGAAGTACAGGTTGTTATCATCATATCCGGCTTTTGCGATCACGAAGTCATTACGTCCCGTGGTGTTGGTGTAAGGGATATCGCCATAACCCTTGTGATCACGGTGGGTGGTATCGCCGATGGTGTCACGGAACTCGGGGGTGACTGCCATCCAATCCTCAAATGAGCCATCAACAACGATCTGGTTGGGACATTTGGCGGTTGGACTTTCACGGACTCCCTTGAAACGGCGGATCCAGCTGGCCAACTGGTAATAGTAGTTGTCCGTATGTCCATCCCGCATCGGTTCACAGTCACGGCTGTATTCCTGGGTGTATTGATCTACGAACAGGCCGCCCGGATAGTAGCACTCCGATTCTTTGTACTTGCTCCATTCCGGATAGCGGCCCGCGACCCATTCATTCCAGCCGGTCACGAAGATGAACTTTGGGTTTATTTCCAGGGCTCGTGTCCACTGTTCTTCGAAATTGAGTCCCAGGTTGACCGCTCCCTCGCGGGTGTCCTTCGCGCCTTTGTGCCAGCTTCGGCCCATGGCCCCTCTCTTGTGGCTCATGGGTGCAGGGCCAGGCGTGTTGGGAAGCGCATTTTGGGCCACCCCCACGCTCATCTGTTCGTTTTCTCCCTTGCTGTTCTTGAACACATGTTGGGGAAAGACCTCCAGCCAGCTCCACTGATCTGGGCCGTTGGGGCCGATCCAGTAATCCGGCATCGGCCTGCGGAAGGTGAAGAAGTCCAGCATGTCTGGATCTTTGATAAATTCCTTGTTGGCCAACAGCAATGGCTTTCCATCCCACATATACCAGAGATGCTGCCACGCCCCGGGTTTATACAGGTCATTCCAGAGACGGTCTGCGACAGCGGTTGGATTTCCGAAGGGGCAAATGAAACCGATGTCCGGGGTGTGATTGCCTTCTTGGCGCATGGTGGTGTACACACGGCAAAGAGCTTCATATTGGTTCTTCCAGGTGTGGGGTGGATTGGTTGTGTCGAAGAGAATCACATCAACCCCCGCATCCACCAACATGCTGGCGTGCTTCCTGATGACAAAGGGGTCAGTCATGATGTAATACCCCAGTTCGGGCTCGCCCCAGTGATATGGCGCTCTATTGGAGGGCCATTCCACTTTGCCATCCTTAGCCGCAGCGATCAGCTTGGTGTTGTCATTGGGGCCATCGCTATTGGGCCGGTGCCAGGTCCAATAGAAGATCCCAACCTGTTTGTCTGGCTTCACCGGTCCGCATTCCTCCCGTCCCGGCGCCGTCCTTCCCAACGCGTCCATGGCCACCCAAGTGTCCGCGTAAAGATCCCCATCCGTGTAGGGCTTGCCCATGAACTCCGCGGCTCCCGCCATGGGGACAAAAAGGTGGAATGCGGCCATCAACACGATTCCCTTGAGGACGGTTTTCCAGCAT
>CAZORO010000802.1:0-1852 GCA_964581845.1 uncultured bacterium | reverse complement strand
CAAGATCTCGCTGGCCGTGCGGTTGGCAGCAAAGAGCATGGTCTGGGTGGGGTGGCAGGCAATGCCGGACCATAAAATTTTCTCCCTGGGAAGGTCATCCGACAGGGTACCCACCGGCTGCTCTGAAAGCCTTCCGTTCTCATAACCGTAGATGTAGATGGGAGCGGTAGGAGAGTCTTTTTTCCTATCGTTTCCACCAGAGACAAAGAGCCGCTTCCCATCAGGATCCCAGGCCATGCCGAACCAGGCGGTTTTCTGGGGGATGTGCTGAACCGCCTCATCGGTCTCCGTGTTGATAACCACCAGCTCGTGGGGGTTATAGCCGCAGGTCAGGGCTATCACAGCCTTGCCATCCGGAGAGGGTTGCAGATTGAGGATAAGATCGTGGGTGGGGACTGCCTTCCCGATGGGGGTAATGCGCCATCCGTTGGGGAGAAGATAACCATTCTCCTCTTGGCCGGGCCATTGGGTTTGGGCGGATTCAAGGGCGGTAAAGACCATGGTAAAGATGAGAAAATGTAAAGCTCTCATGACAAGACTCCTTTGGGGATTATTCCTGCGTTTTCCACAAGTGGTTTTTGGATATGAGATCGGAGTATGGTGTAACTTTTTAGAGGATAGCACAAGAATCGAATTGAGGAGAATGGAAAACAAACACCTGTGTACCACCTAATTGTTTTTTTCCTTATTGATTCGGAATTTGCGATCCGGTAGTCTCCTTTTAAATGTTCTATTCCTGACTTCCACAAATTGAATCCCCTCACAGGAGGTCTGTTTACCATGAACTCAAAACTGGTTGTTGGAATCGCCATTCTCTTCCTTCTCCTCTCGTTTTATCCGCTCTGTGATCAGACTTGGGCTACAGTGCACTATGTAAAGCCAGGCGGAACCGGTACTGGTAACAATTGGCCCATCCTGGATGGCAATGGCCTGACTGGCAGGGTGGTGACTGTGCCCGCAACAGGAACGGTGATTGATGGTTTTACGATCACGGGTGGAAGCGAGGGCGGAGTTGCCTATGATCATACCGCCACCGGCGAATTAACAAACTGCATCATCTCAGGCAATTCAGTCTCTACCTCCGGTGGTGGGGTTCATTGCTTTTCTTCCTCGCCCACGTTGACGAATTGTGTGATATCTGG
The DNA here is from genome assembly GCA_964581845.1 of uncultured bacterium. Classification (GTDB taxonomy): domain Bacteria; phylum Hinthialibacterota; class Hinthialibacteria; order OLB16; family OLB16; genus OLB16. The sequence continues at coordinate 710 of CAZORO010000802.1, read as the reverse complement.
AAACGAGGCGGCCAGCGGCGGGAACCTACCATGAATCAATCCAGCTTGAGGAAGGAGTTACGCTGTATGGCGGGTTCGCGGGAAACGAAACCCAACGCCATCAACGCAACTGGGTTTCCAATCCAGTGATTATTGACGCAACTGGTTTGGAGACGTGTACGGTTCTTGTGGGGGCGGTCAATGAGGCCATTCTGGATGGTTTCACAATCACGGGAGGGACGGCCAAATATGGTGGTGGAGTCGCATTTAACTTGGTCCAATCCTCGGTCTTCTCCAACTGTACCATCCAACACAACAACTCAACCCACCATGGCGGCGCGGTGTATTGCTCCTACTCCTCACCCACGCTGACCAACTGCATGATCACTGAAAATTCCACCGACCGTTACAGCAGCGGGGTCTGTTGTCTCACATCCTCGCCCACGATGACCAATTGCACGATTGCTGGTAACTCAACCTCCACCGAGGGGACTTTCTATTTTTACCGTTCGAACCCCACTCTCACAAACTGCATTCTGTGGAATCCCTCGGTTGAAATCTACCTGGAGGGAAAAGACTCCTACCCAGTGGTCAGTTATAGTTGCATCGATGGGGGATATGAAGGCACTGGGAATATGAGTGATGATCCACTGTTTGTCGATGGTGTAAATGGAAACTTCCATCTCCAGGAGCTTTCACCTTGCATTGGCAAAGGAATCGGCCCTTCGCTC
>CAZORO010000801.1:1237-1867 GCA_964581845.1 uncultured bacterium | reverse complement strand
CTGGACAGATCCAGGATGCCATTGTCACCCTCATTCCAACGTTCCAGGCAGCGGCGCACATCTTCCTTCCGAGTGCCGGGTTCGAGGCCGAAGAAGGTATAGGGGAAGTTGTTCCCGACATTGTTCACCTGGGGCGGGAAGTAATAGGACTCCGGCTTTCCTTCCTGTCCAACCAGGGCGGCCAGTTCCTTGTTTTGGTGCATGTGGTGGGGGATGGGGCCCATGTTGTCAAAAAACTTGGAATAGACCGGCCAGCGCTTGTATTGATCCCAAATCCGCTTCCCGACAATATCGGCACCAACTGCAGCCACAGCATCACGCAGGGTGAAACGTTTCCCATCGCAGACAACATAAGAGAGACCCTCATCCGGGGGAGCACCTTCATTGGCGGCGGGGGTTGTGGAGGCGAACCAGCGCTCATCGATACCTCCGCGGTGCGTTCCAAGGGCATAGTAATCATCGGGATGCAAGCGGATGCGCTTGCCGGGATGGAGGAATGAGCGCGGTACCCAATTGGGCGCGAGACGCAACAATCCTTCTCCCGCTTCGAGGGCCTGCTTGGCAGGCTTGGCAACCTGGTCACCTTGAATGGTTTGCATTGACAACTCCTTCTTCTTTTCTCACCGGTAA
>CAZORO010000801.1:0-1227 GCA_964581845.1 uncultured bacterium | reverse complement strand
GCGGTGTGATTTGGGGGGCGATTCAGATGGACCCTCCGCGAGGGCGTTCCATATAAGGGATAATGCACGACGGGAAGGAGGGGATCAAGGCGGAGGGAAGTCAGCGCGACCTCCGGCGGCTCTGTGGCGCGTTGACATGGTAAAAGACATGCTCAAGGAACTCGGACCGGTCAAGCGGATCATAAAGAATCGAAGTCAGGTTGAACCACTTTCTAACCTGCCCATCCATCTCAATCTGATCGATGACCGCTTTCGTAAAACAGCTGGCGAGATAGATGGTGTGACACCTCGGATTCTTCGCGTGCATCTTGGCGAAGGTCTTCTTGGTTTCCCCGTAACGGGTCTGCGCGCCGGCCAAGTCGAGACTTCCTTTGATTTCAATGGCAATCCATGTCTCACCTTGAGGATCAAGGAAGGCGGCATCCGGCTCCGCCGCAAAACGGAGCGACCACCCATTTTTAAGTCGATAGAGGCCCGCCTTTTCGTGTTCTCCTAATCCCTTATTACAGATGTAGTCAGCGAACAGCTCCTCTACTTTTTTCGCAGCTCCTTGTCCAACGGTATTCGCCCATGTTCCCTGAAGCTCAGTTCCGATCTCCGCGAGGATCACTTGACGGCTCAGCTGAGGTGTGTAGTCCTGGATCGAATCAATCACGCCGCTGATGATCCGGTTGAACGTTATAGACACCTGAAGGGCTTCTTGCTCCGTCATCTCACTGGCTCTACGCGATTCGAATCGATCGGAGGGAAATAAAATCTGAGCAATTCCCTTACGTGAAATAGCCACCATGTTCCGGTAGTATGCAACAAGATGCGGACGTAACCGGATGATTCCGGGATGTGTGAAGACTTGATGAGGCAGGCCTCCCGCGGTCTTCACTCTGGCAAAGGATTTCGGACTAATCCCGAGTTTCTTGAGATCCCAATCGAAACCCCGGTGGTCAATCTGGTCAATCTCTGCGATCAAGAGGTCAATCCCATTAGTACGTACACCTTCATGGAACAGAAGGGCTCGAGCTGTATAAGCTTGAGTGAGGGCCTCTAGCAGTTGCTTGTCTTTCTCGCCAGTCAAAGTCCATCAATGAGGGAAACGCATCCCTCTTACTCCTTCCCCCAAACATAGACACACTTCCGTAACTCGCTCCGCCCATGAGTCCCCATCTGCTGGCTGCTATTCCCCTTCCCCCGTCCCAACACCCATATATTCTCGGTCCGCAAGCCAAATTG
>CAZORO010000800.1:1636-1875 GCA_964581845.1 uncultured bacterium | reverse complement strand
CCGGTTCGTTGGATCAGCCCGGCCTTGAGGAGCTCGGACACGGTGCTGATCACTCCCGAGCCGCAAAGCCCGGCAGGCGGTTTGGGAGGACCGCTCCCGCGCTGAATCACCGTGTAACCCAGGCAGCCGGTCTCAGGTGAGAACCGCACGGCATCGATTGCTCCTGAAGTGGCTTGCATGCCATGGCGAATGGCGGCTCCTTCGAAGGCCGGCCCGGTGGCGCAGGACGTTGCGGCCAG
>CAZORO010000800.1:0-1626 GCA_964581845.1 uncultured bacterium | reverse complement strand
GCTCACCGTTGGTACCGACGTCGACCAGCAGTGTGCCGAGAGAGGCATGAGAGAGGTCGGCAGCAAGGGCGGCACTGATAATGTCCGCTCCCAGATAACCGCTGATGAGCGGCAGCGTGCGCAGGCGGGCGTTGGGATGAGAACGCATGCCGACCGCACCGGCCCTGATCGTCCTGGCTTCCGTGAACTGCGGAAGGTAGGGGTACACACCGATGGAAGAAGGGTCTTGGCCCAGGAAGAGATGCACCATGACGCTATTGCCGACGCAGACCAGTTCGGCGATCGCCCGGGGAGCGATACCGACCTGGCGGCAGAGCGCCAGGGAAGCCCATTCGGTGGCACTCACCGCCATTCGTTGCAGCCGCGTCAGGACGTTTTGGTCTTGCCGCACGGCGCTGAGGCGACTGATAACGTCATCGCCGAAAACGGATTGAGGATTGCGCACGGAAGTCGAAGCGGCAACCGTGGCTCGGGCGAGATCACAGAGGTAGACAGCAATGGTGGTGGTGCCAATATCGACGGCCACTCCCCATGCACCTGAACCTGGAGGGCGAGCAGGCGGTTTGATGGCTTCAAGGCGCGACAACAGAATAGGCAGACCCTTCTGGACGACTTCCTGAGTGAGCCGGCTCTCCTCAGGGATGCCAAGGCTTACCGGACCCACCACTTTGGCACGGCAGGCCAGCCGATATCCTGCTGCCAGTTCCCGCGCACCGAGCAGTTGCTCTTCCGCTTCATCCGGTTTCGACAGTCCATCACCGCCTGATTCCAGAACCCGTACCAGACATTTGCCACAACGACCGCGCCCGCCACAGTCCGAACGCAGCAGCAAACCCTCAGCCACCAGACACTCCATCAAAGTGGCCCCCGCTGGTCCTGCAAAGGTCCGGTCCTCAACCGTGATCTCGATTCCATTCATAGCAAGCACCCTGTATCTATGGCACAAAAGGTGAGCCTATTTCTGGCTGGGCGGGAGCAACTAGGCTCAGGCACGGAATGCGACGGCCCCGGCACAGAGCAAACTACGCCTTCCTCGTCTCGTGCTCCTGGCGCAGTCACAACCCTTGCAGCCCGGCAAAGCGAAGAAAACCCTTTATAGCACAAATTACCCCGTGTGGATGGATATCCTCGCCGGCGGAATACGACCCCATCGAGGTTTGGCCTTTCTCTTACGTCAGTGGCGATTTTAGCAATCTGCGCTTATTCGTCGCAAGAACGCCATAGACAGGAGACGCACTTAGGGATTCTATGATAGCCAGTAGATTCCAGAACTTGTCACCCTTATGCGGGTGAGCATACCCCTGGGCAAAGGAGGTGAACGCGGACGAAGCGAGGTGGACCCCCGCGAGGATTCTTGGTCTCGCTGCACGTTCTTATGACCTGTCTGACCCTCCAGGCTCCACCGGTCGGCTCGAAGACGGCTATCCCGATTCAGGTTGAAAACCCACCCCCCCTTTCCAAGGCGCAGCCGTGTGCCGCAAACGTGGTGGCATCGTGTTTTGGGGGTGCTTTTGCTGAGGAGGGGTACTCGCAGAAGAGAAGCAGAACCGGACCTGGATCGGAACAGCCTGGATGAGCATCCGGGAGGAGGGCCACGCCGGTGCCTGGGTGTGCGCGGTGTGAAAG
>CAZORO010000799.1:0-1879 GCA_964581845.1 uncultured bacterium | reverse complement strand
ATATCCCAATCCAACGGTGGGGCAAGCCCCACCCTACAGGGGTATTCTCGAAGCAGTCTCAGAGGTGATCCGCTTCGGATTTGAGTTTATCATGACCGATACGAAGAGATTGTTAGACCGATTCCCGAGGCACGAAGAATCTTAGGTCTCCCATCCATTGCGGGATTGAAGTATCTCATACGGAGGTGGCTGATTCGATGGCAGTAACACAAAAAAAAGACCAGAGATTCGGTTTTACCCTCATCGAACTGCTCATCGTCATTGCAATCATTTTGATTCTGATCTCAATCGCCTTACCCAATTTCCTGGAAGCGAGAGTAAGAGCGCATGTCACCAAGATCAAGGGAGAGATGCACTCACTTCAGATCGCTCTTGAGTCTTACCGGACGGAATATGAGCAAAAGAAGACATGCATCCCCAAAGTCCCACCCCTCAACAGGGACATCTACACCGCTTATCCGCTTCCTTATGATTACATCAGCAGGATCGGCCGCGTTCCACATGTCGATGACATCACTGTCAGATGGGGACTTACTGAGCTCACCACTCCCATCCAATTCATGAAGACTCTTCCCTATGCCTCTTTTACCACATTGGGATCCCGGGAGGGGGGCAACTATAATGCCAGGCCTGATGCCGGCACATCATATGAACCGCCACATTACTTCTACAAACAGTATGATGTCGGTTGGAGACCCTCCAGGGAATGGATGCTGCGTGATACCGGCCCTGAACAGATTTTCAATAATGCCTGGTTCAGCGGTCAGCCCGCGATGATGTACAGCCCCACCAATGGAACCATTTCACGGGGTGACATCATCATGATGGGGCCCTGAGGGGGCAGATAGATTCGCACCTCCAGATAACAGATAACATCCAGACATCAGTACAGCCGCCAACCATTGTTATCCGAAGTTCCTTCGGTGGGAGTTGCCGTGGGTAGGAATGTCGGTGTGTTGGTCGGTTCCGGTGTTGGTGTCCCGGTTTGCGTGCATGTTCGCGTGGGTGTGGGAGTTGGCGCATTGGGATCATCCACCTGCGGCGAAGGAATCCCTGTGATCCAACTCTCAGGAGCATTCCCCGATCCATTCATCGAAATACGTTGTAAAGAGAGGCCCGTTCCCTTCGCGGCTGAGTCCCATGGCGGCTGATTGAAATAGATCACCTCATCGATGATCTTCCAGGATGGATTCGCTCCATTCGGATCCGCCAGGGGTTTTTCAAGAGCCACACGTTCTCCCCGGTTCGATAGGACACCTTCAAAGGGGCCGAGGATGGCACCACTGGGTTCAATACCATAGACAGAACAGAAAGACTCCAGCTTCACCGTGTTCGAGGGATCGAATCCAACTACAATCAGACTCTTTCCCGCTCCAAGTATCACTCCAAGGGGAAACTCAAAGATGATTCCCCCATCCAAGCGCCAGGCACCGTAGCTGTTCCAGAATGGGACTGCCGCCATGGTGGGATTCTGTATTTCGATGAACTCCTCCGCGGTGTTGTCGACTGGATTTCCCGAGTTTAGGGATGGGCAATACATGATTTCACTGATCACCGGATGGTCCGCTGGTACTCCATTTGAGGAATCCCGCGAAGGTTCGAGGGCGAAATCAAAACGGCCTCCATCGGGGTAGCGTCCCGTGGATTCATCCTCTTCCTGGCCTTTGAAATCGATGCAATCGACAACCCGGTCTTCTCCAGTTCCCGGGAGATAGGAAAGGTAGAGACGTTCACCTGAACTGCTCAAACCAAATCCCTGAGTAACTGGATTATGGAAACCAGTGATCTCGTCAAAGCTGACTCTCCCCTGGCTCTCTATAATGCCCGGGGGAATGCTCCATTCGCGAAGATTATCCACGCTATCGCTCAGATACCACCC
>CAZORO010000798.1:0-1893 GCA_964581845.1 uncultured bacterium | reverse complement strand
ACCGCATGGATGGCGCAGGCAAGAGGTTCGATCAATGCGGCGTGCTTATCAGAGATATTCTCTGGGACCTTGTAAACCCGTGAATGGGCGGGGAACTTCATGTATTCCGCCATCCCACCGTGGACAATTTTCTTAAAACCGAAGATGTGCGCCTCCGTGCACAACCAATACAGTCCAGTACGGCAATAGCGGCACCTTTCACAGGGCACAATCTGCTCCGCCACGACGCGGTCACCGAGCCGCACCCCATGCTTCTCCTGAGCACCCTTGCCCAATGCCACGACACTGCCGGTAAATTCATGCCCGGCGATGACCGGTCCATCCACATAAGGGGGACGGTGCGCATCCCCCCAAAACAGCGGCGCGCCGGTGTAACACTTGATATCACTCGCGCAGACACCGCAGTCACGAACTTTAATGATGATCTCTTCCGAACCTGGTACTGGAACCAGTACTTCCTCGATCCGGTAATCACGTACACCATGACAGACCAACGCTCTCATGGTTTTGGGTAGTGATTCTTTTTGTTGTACTGACGGCATCTCATTCCTCCTTGGCCTTTTCACGGCATGGGACAATAGTGTAAGTATAGCGCTTCATGAGCTCCTGAAAGCCTTCATTTTCCCGGTTTTCAGCCAACCAGATCCGTTTGAAATCTGCCTGCAGGACCTCGAACTCTTTAGCTATAAATTCGAGTTCGCTCGCGACAGTCTGTCTGGGAATGGCGGAATTATTGTAGTGGCCGAGCACCTCCAATTTATGGCCTAGCGCCAGATAACAGCGGATCCCGAACCTCCATTGTTCGAGAATATCCTGATTCCGCTTGGCCTTTGATGCATCAGATGAGAGTGCTAAAAGCGGGCGTACAACCGTATCGAGAATCATTTTGCCCACAGCGCTAGGATCAATGATACGAGTGATATCGGGATGGGTGAAAGGGTCACGGAAAAACTCCCAGATGAAGCTTGTCGAGACATCAACCTCATTCCCCTCCTTGTCACGGACCCTGATGGGCTTGGCGTTTACATCGCTCGCGGCTTCGATGGCACGTATCGCCTTATCGTCCGTCAATCCATGGATAAGGTGAGCATAAGCCCGAAGGAAGTAATCGCGGTTCATCTGGCTTCCTGTCCATGCGCAAGCGCCATGATACAGGAAAGGCAGCCATTCCTCGCCAACGAAGTGGAAGTGTCCGGCATCACCCCAGTCACAGGTAATGCTTCCCGTGGCTCCATGCTTAAGGCCGCAGGATATTTCAAGATCGGAGAATTCCATGGAGCGGCTTACCCAAGGAGTTAACCACAGGTGGCTGTAAATCCATGCCTGAGCGAAGAAATCGATGCCCTTTTCCTGGAGGCGTGGAAAGTCCTTTTCCCAGGCGGGCTGGTAAGGACCTCCAGCGCAATAATAACTTCCGATAAGAATATCTTTTGGCAGCATTTCAAGCTTGGGACCCATGCCCGAAAGATGTCCCTGGCTGTCGAGTGGACCTTGCGCGATCATCAAACGTTTTCCGTGTCTCTTAACCACCTCATTGAGTTGGAGGACGTAGTTGAAGACAAGGTCAGTGATCTGGCCGAGAGAAAGACCCTCGGATTGAAGGCCCTCAATGTCGATCTCTGTAATGTCAACATTGAAGAGTTCCCCTGGAAACACCTCGCACAACTCGTCAATCATGGTGGTCACCATCCGTACTGCCTCTGGTTTACGGATATCGTAGGTCATGATCCATGGCATTTTTTCGGATGGGCCGATCCTGAGGTGTTGATATTGGGGTTTGCCGAGAATCTGGAAGGCATGACCCAAAGTCTGCAGGAGGGGGTGGACTTCAACACCCACTTGGGCCGAGTGAGCAGCCAGGTCTTTCGCTTCCTCTGGAGAGATCCCTTCAGG
>CAZORO010000797.1:0-1906 GCA_964581845.1 uncultured bacterium | reverse complement strand
AGCTCTCAGCTCCTTTGGCAGTGCTCCAGCGATAATCTTCCACATCACTGTGGCCGGATCCTTGTTGGCGGCATCAGAATTTATCTGGAACATCTTCTCTTCTAGTACTTCGACAGGCAGCAACACAGCCATTTCCTTTACCAGCGTTGGACTCTGGCCCTCCTCTTCAAGGATTTCATCGGTCCCCTTCAAAATCGCTGTTCCCCACGCCAGCAGCTGGCGTGAACCGGGCTCATTCAGGCGATTCTTGCCTCCGCATTTCAGTGCCAGCAGATTGTAAAGCCAGTCAGCGGCGGGCTTGATTTTCAGCGCAGCGTCAACAATCTTTCCAGAAATCGATTTGCTCGGTTTTACAGCTCCCATCCACGAACGTCCCGATCTTGGCACCTGTTCCCGCTTGCCCACTTCCCCCGTTTCCTTCTGACCAGCCGGAACTGAAGGGCTACCCGGTTCTGGTTTGAGTTCAAGCCCAAATTCCTTCTCGAACCCCAGAACGTCATTCCGCCTAAACAGCAGTTTGAGGTGGGCAGCGATCAGGTGCCCGGGGGTTACCGGCTCTTGGCCGGCATCTTCAGAGGTACCAAAGGTGAAATACGCATTGTTGCGGTTGATGAGAGTGACGGGCAGAAAGAAGGTCCCTGTCAGAGGAGATGCATCGCTACGAAAGGAAGAGGGGATGCCATCTACTTCGCGCCCCAGCACGGATGCCAGGCGGGATCGCGCCGACAGCCTCATCCCATCGTTCATCCCGTAAGGATCGCATATCACCGAAAAGTCCACAGGGTGGTAAGCCTGAAGGCCGAGGATCATGGCATCGCTCAGATTGGATGGGTGGAGTCCCCAACGAGCGATAAGCCCTTCTCCGGAGAAATAGTTGCCTTCCGATTCGTTGAGTGGGGCCGATTGCAGTGACACCGCAAGACTCCTCTATTGGCATGACCGTCGCGGCAGAGGACAAGTGACAAATGGAATGCCGCCCCATTGAGTGCTGGCATTCAGAAAGCTCACGGCAAGTTCCCTTGGAGGGCCGCCGGACTTACTTCGCTTTGTTCGCTTACTTCGCGGGGTGGTTTAGAGATATCCACATTCAAGCGTTGATCCGCGTGGGGAGCGGAATTGGAGCAGAGTCCCGGGCGGGCAACCTCAAGCCATAGATCCATGGGGGTCTCTAGTTCCCTCAGAGCTTCCTGGGGTGATTCTCCGAATGCTGTGCACCCTTTGAGGTCAGGGACAATGGCAACAAATCCACCGTCCTCTTCGCTGTAAAAGATCGTGATCGGGTAATCCCGTCCAGACATGGTAAATCTCCTCGATAGCTTTGAGTGCCTGCCTGATCTGATATGCTCTGGCATTGCCTTTGTGGCTTTGAATGGTGAGTCTCCCATCCCACTCGGGATGAGTAATTCTTTATGGCTCCCCTTTGCATCCCGCTCCACAAACCCAAATGACAGAAGCCAGGTCACCGCCTCGTCAAACCGCACGCCAGCTGTGTCGTTCTTGATCTTCTCATGTCGTTTTTGCGTTGCAGTCATTCTTCCTCTTTCATGGCATCTAATTAAAATATCACGCAGTCGTCGCGCCTACAGGTAAAAGTTCGCATGCCGTCGACTCCTGAGCTTTTTTGACCAGGTCCCCTGCAAGTTCCGAGGCACGCCTCAGGGCATCATCCCGCAAATGGGCGTAGCGTTGCGTCATGGTCGGGCTCTTGTGGGTGAGCAGTTTTTGAAGGGTGAACATGTCCACCTGGCCACTGCTGGCCAGCATGGAAGCGTAGACGTGCCTCAGCCCATGCATGGGCCTGAAATCAGCCGGGAGCCATGCTCTAGCCTTGATCCGGTTCACCTGTTTGTGCGTATTCCGCCGGGCCTGTTGATCCCTTCCCGGAAAAACAAACTCACTTTCCTCG
>CAZORO010000796.1:0-1911 GCA_964581845.1 uncultured bacterium | reverse complement strand
GGGAGAAAGAGAATCTACACCTTCTCCGGTGATGTCTTCGCCAGCTCCTTGCGGTACTGCTCCACGAAAACTCGCAAGGCACAATACCCTGGGATCGCCAGCACCATTCCGGTCACTCCCCCAATGCCCCCTCCCAGCATCAAGGCACCCATCACCACCAGGGGTTGAACATCCACTGTCCGGGACATGATGCGCGGGCTGATGAAGAAACCATCCAGGGTTTGCACCAGCCCGAAGCTGCCAATGACCAGAATCAACTTGGTCAAAACCCAACTTGCAGTGGAACCGGGATCGAAGAACTCAAGCAGAGTCAGGATCACCGCTGGGCCGAGTCCGATCGCTGGACCAAGATAGGGAATAAAGTTGAACAGACCCGCCAACATGCCAATCAGGGGCGCGAAGGGAACACGCAACAGAATCAGGAAGAAGCTGATCAGTCCCCCCACGCACAGACACACCATCATCTGCCCGCGGATGAAGCCTCCCAGCTGACGATCCAGCTCACAAGCGGCCTCCAGGAAGCGTCCACGCCACTTCCCGGGAACCAGCTCCACGCAGGATTTCTTGAAAGCCGCGAAATCCAGCAGCATGTAGAACATGATGACCAGCAGGAAAATCAAGTAGATCACCACCGAGATCATGCCCCCTACACGGTGGTAAACCCAGGCCCACACACCTCCCGCTCCTCCCGCCACCAGTCCCGCTCCCCGCAATCCATAACTCAAAACAGTGGCAAAATTTGACCAGGTGAGACGGTCACGATTAGCCCGGTACAGATTCGCCCAATAATGTGGATCAAGAAATGGAAGGGGTGGAGGCTTTTGTAAACGTGCACTCAAGAGAGACAGGGAAGCATCCCCTGCCTCTGATGGAGGAAGAATCTCAAGATATCCCCAAAAAACACCCTCCGGGACAAAGATTTCCATTCTCAACAGACCTTTCTTGGAGGGGATCGTCTGGCACCACTCATGGAGAGGAGAGGAGGTCTCGATTTCGGAGGTCGTTGCCCAGACCGCTAACCGTACGCTCCAGGTCCGGCCCGAATCACGGGAAGGTTTGGTCCGGGTGATAAGGGTGTAGGTTTCCTCCCCGACCAGGCCGGAGACACTCTGGCGCAAGGCCCATCTCAAACCATCGGTGCTCTGAATTCTCGCACCGTTACCCTCCTCATCAGGAAGCTGTTGAATAATAGCGCCAGAGGCGAGCTCCCAACCGGTGGGGAGTTTCTCTTTCCATTCGGCAAAACGTCCATTCTTTACCAAAATTTGAGGCGAAAACCATTCCTCAAAGACAGGTTGGATCCGCTCTTTCAAGGCGGGGCCGTAAACCTCGCGAACCTTCCGCATGAACTGCGAGCTCTCACGGAAAACGGTGGGAAGGACTGTGGAAATCACGACTAAAATGATCCAGGCCACCGCGAAATAGAGAACTACAATGGCCAGCCCGCGATGAACCCGGTGGCGGGTACGTCTCTCCCCTGAAATCCAGTCAATCACGGGATTGAAAAGGTATGCGAGGACAAAGGCCAGGGCGAAAGGAGAAAGCGTCTCGAGGATGGGGCCTGACCAGAACCACAACACGAGTACCACCAGGATAACTGGCAGAGCCACCAGGAAAACACGGTAGATCCCCCCCTCCCAGCGGGGGGATTGAAAGTCGATTTCGATGCGCATCCTTTTCTCCGGTGGGCATTATAGACAAGTACTAACCACTGGGAATGATGTAGGGGTGAAGAAACAAAAATCATTTCACCAAATCCTGCACTAACACAGTCCATGCAGGTGTGTACAATGTCCCCAAAAGGAGAAAGACATGGTTGACATCTACGCCACTTATACTGGACAACTGCGTTGTACGGCTCTCCATGGGCCATCAGGAAGTACCCTTGTGACCGATGCACCTGTCGACAAC
>CAZORO010000795.1:0-1917 GCA_964581845.1 uncultured bacterium | reverse complement strand
TCTTCTTGAACCTCCACTAGGTCATCCTTTGAAAGCGTCTTTTCAGCAAGTTGAGCATTACTCATGTCACAATCTCCTTCTTAAATCCGTACTGAACCCTCTCCTGGAATCACTCTTAGGCAAAGTCCCGTTTTACGCGACCATCCACTTGCCCATCATGTCCCATTCCTGGCAACCTCTCCGTCACCTTCCTGATTTCCTCCGAATCCTCCAGCCAGTGCCTTAATTGGCCCAGGAGACTGGCCGCATAAGGAGATCTCCTGCCGTCGGAGAGGCGGTAATGAACCCACAGACCCTCCTTGCGGTAAGTCACCAGTCCTGCTTCTTCCAGAACCTTGAGATGGTTGGAGACAGTCGGCTGAGAAATTCCAAGCGCCGTCCGAATCTCGCAAACGCACAACGGTCCTTCTTGGAGGATCTTCAAGATCCTCACGCGATTCGGTTCTGACAGTGCTTTCATGACCCTGATGAAGTCTTTCATGGAAAGCCCTCCCGACAAGATGCAGCCCTGTTAAGTCTTTTCCACGATTGTCGAGCCGGCATCGGTGAGCCATGCCTTGATACGATCACGCGGCGGGACGCTGCCGACTGCCAAAACCTTGTCGTTAACGATCAGCGCCGGGAATCCCCTCACATTGTACTTGGCAATCTCTCGGAGATCGGTCACGTGGTCCACGCCTGCAGGGATCCCCATTTCTGTCAGCACCTCCATGATGGTTTGCGTCAAGCTGTCGCATTGACCACATCCCATGCCCAGGATCTTGACATCCAGTTGCCCTGAACCGTCCTCTGAGTAAGGCTGCCCCATGAACTTGCGGAACTCCCGAACGAAGGCCTTGCCATAGTCGTCCCGCGCAGGTCCCGGGATATAGTTGTCTCTGCCGAGCCGCTCCAGCATGGTGTCTCTAACCGCCTCATCAGACTTGTCCGCATAGGTTTGAACCATCTCCTCCATGAGTAGCCTTATGCCGATGATGCTTATGGAATGCTTGCCCACCTTGATTCGCGTAATGTCCTTCTCCGTCATCCCATTCCTCCGGCGGTGTTCTCATCTTTTCCGTATCGGATCGTTATCTTCTGCAAATGTCCTCTCGTCGGATCCCGGGGAGAATCTCGACCATTCGAATAACTTCGGGGTCGTTTTGGAGCCAGTGCCTGAGATTCCCTAGGATCGCCGCCGCATAGGGGCTTGTGTTCCCATCGGCCAGTGTGTAATTGACCCACAGACCGCTCTTGCGGGAGACAACCAAGCCGGCATCCTCAAGGATCTTCAGGTGCTTTGAAATCGTGGGCTGGGCCAAACCCAGGACCTTCTGTATTTCGCAAACGCACATGGACTTGTGCTGAAGAACCTTGAGAACCTTGACCCGACTTGGATCGGAAAGGGCTTTCATCACTCGCACAAATTCCTTCATGATCGCCTCCATATAAATCGATGTATCGTAATATAACAAAGCAGATTATACCTGGTCAAGGAATTTTTAGAAGGCTTCTTTGGGGTATCCCATCCCATAGATAGAGACAAAATACAATATAATGGCAGCGAGATTTTTGTGGTGCGCCCTCATCATCACGATGCACCACCCTTGCTTTGCATTCTTGCGAGAATCTCATATTCTTTCTATGGAATATAACCTCAGACCTCAAAGGCTAAGGCAGTGTGCTGTCCGTGACTGCCAGTTCGTGGATTTGCTACGAGGCATACGGTGGGAGGTGAGCAGCAAAGGGGGAATTGGCTGTTGGCTCTATTGAAGCCTTCAAGGCAGAATTATCAGACGGCTTTTTTGACGGCTTTTGACGGCTGCAAACGGATTTGGACGTCTGTAGATGGGCTTAAAATAAGGGGGAATACGCTCTGAAACGGCCTTTCACGCCGGCAACACCGGTTCAAATCCGGTTGGGGACGCCACTTGGCAA
>CAZORO010000794.1:0-1926 GCA_964581845.1 uncultured bacterium | reverse complement strand
TTTGATCTCCCGACATCATGACGCAGACGGTCTTGGGAGATTCTTCCTTGATCTTTGCGAGGAGTTCAAGGCCGGTCATCTCTGACATGTTCACGTCCGAAAGGAGAAGATCAGGGGGGCCGTCCTCCTCGAAGGAATTCCATGCCGCCGAGGCATCCTGGAACTCCTGAACCTTTCGATTGACACAGAACATGAGCACATCGACCAACAGGCTTCTGGTCAGTTCATTATCGTCCACAACAGCAATCTTCACGTTCTGTATCATGGCATGCCTTGCCTGAGATGTCCATCACGGGTCTTCGCCGTGACAGAGCCCTGTGATGCGTCGCAACCTCTACGCAGTGATGTCTGTCTGCAGTTCCCTCATTGGTTTACAAGGTCCGTGCCATTCGTCACGAAGTGTTCGAGCAAGGTGAAGAGCACCTCGGAAAGCGTGGCCGGTTCAAGGAAAAAAGGGATGGGGTTGCTGGAAGGATGAAATCCAAACAGCCGTCAGGAAGAGCCACCTATCTACTCGATGGAGACAGATCTTGGGGAAGGGGGAGGTGATGCCTTATTGCGGGCCGCTTTCTTGGATAACCTTGCACCCTTGGAAATCCGAAGCCTTTCTACCTATGGTAGACCAGGGTGTTGCCCGAAAGCCGGCCTTGGTAGTGTGAATCAATGGCAATCGTGCCATCTTGAGGGATGCCCCATCGTCTTGTGCGGGCATAGCCTGCTCACGCCACGTTCACAAGAGATGCCATGGAGTCCTTATCGTCAAGGCCCATGGCTTGTGTGATCGCCGAAAGGGTGTTTGCTATGGCCAATCTTCTGAATACCCCAATCGGGTATCCCCCTGCGAATGACTTTGCCATGATGATGAGGAGCTTCAGGCGATCAGTGAAAACGCGAATGCTCTCTGATCTGGGTTTCAGTTCACCGCATGGGTCTGCTTGGGGATCCAAATAGGTGAGGGAGGAAAGGTTCCTTTCCAGTTCCTGTGCATTCCTGATAATGGCCGCCTTCCTGAAGCTGCCCATGGGACACTCGTCCAGGCAAGCTTTCATCATGATGATGAGGAGCCTGAATCGCATGGTGAGGATCTCCTCCCTGTTCATTTCTCTCATCTCATTGCGATGGGCTCCGAGTATCAGCATGAATCGACTCTCCAAGGTTTCCTGAAAAATGGGGCCAAGTCGGTCGCGCCTGCACCCCGCCTGAGTGGTGTCGACGACCATTGGAATTCTAAGAATACAGCAGGCCCGATGTTACATTGATATGAATGCGAGGTCAACAGCAGGGTTTGATGTTGGTTCAATTTGAATAGATTCTCTTTTTATTATCATAATTACAAAAAGATATATTTAACTTATCGAGATAACAATGCCTCATGAAATTCTATTGTCCAGAGCCATATGAGCGATAGAACAAACACACAGATAAAAGAATCTCTGCTGGTAAATGGGATATTTTGGATAACAATTATCAGGAAAATCAAATATTGGGAGAGGGTTTTGAGTCAATGACACCCTTTACGGGCACAGGGGGAGGTCTATGTGGATGGTCCATCACGGCGCTTCTTTGAGTTCAGCCTCTAGCCTGGCTATGTTTTCCCGGGCAAAACCGATGTCCGGGTCCAACTCCAATGCAATCCTGTAGAGTCGGATCGCCTCCTGCACATAGCCTAGTTCGCGCAGGTTGGAGCCGATATTGGCGTAGTCAATGGCGGAGCCGGGATCGATCTCTATGGCCCTCTCAAACGCCTCGATGGCTTCCTCGTGCTTCTTGAGCTTGTACAGGCAAAATCCCTTGAGATTATAGATTTCCTTGAGATCCCGGTTGATCTGTTCCGCTTCATGGAGGGCTTCAAGAGCTTGGGAGTAGCGATCCATATCCTTCAGGCAGGAGGCGATGTGGACATGGATGCTCGCAACCTCAGTGGGG
>CAZORO010000793.1:0-1937 GCA_964581845.1 uncultured bacterium | reverse complement strand
GCCAGCTTCGAAAACCGCGCCAAGGAGTCGATTGAGAACGCGGTCCGCAAGCAGAAAATGGATGAGTATGTCAAACGGGTCATTATCCCGACCGAGGAAGTGGCCGAAATCAAGGATGGCAAGAAACGTGTCGCCACACGCAAGATCATGCCCGGTTATGTCCTTGTGGAGATGGAGCTGAACGAAGACACATGGGCCCTGGTCAAGGATACCCCCGGTGTCTCCGGCTTTGTCGGCCCTGGAAAGACTCCCACCGCGCTGACCGATGCCGAGATCAAGAACATCCTGGGAATGATGGAACAGACGGGTGAGGCGCCACGTCCCAAGATCAGTTTTGAGAAAGGTGACCGGGTGAAGGTCATCGATGGCCCGTTCCTCAACTTCGCCGGAACCGTGGCCCAGATCAACCCCGAGAGGGGACGCCTCACCGTGATGATTGAAATGCTGGGACGGGCGACGCCAGTCGAGTTGGATTTCCTCCAAGTCGAAAAGACCACCGCCTAGTTCCCTCTAGAGGATTGCAGGAGAAGAAAGATGCCCCCGAAAAAAGGAAAAGAAGTCGTCGCGATTGTCAAACTCCAGTGTGTTGGTGGAAAGGCTACGCCCGCCCCACCGGTGGGACCAGCCCTCGGCCAGCACGGTGTGAATATCATGGAGTTTTGTAAGCAATTCAATGACCGGACTAAGGACCAGCAAGGAATCATCATTCCTGTTGAGATTACGGTCTACGCCGACAGGACCATGACCTTCGTCACCAAGACACCGCCAGCGCCCTATTTGCTCAAGGAAGCCGCTAAAATTGAAAAAGGTTCGGCAATCCCGCAACGCGATAAGGTTGGTAAGGTGACCCGTGCCCAGGTTCAGGATATCGCCAAGTTGAAGATGCCGGACCTCAACGCCATGGACCTCGATGCGGCCACGAAGATGATCGCTGGTACTGCAAGAAGCATGGGCCTTGAGGTAATCGAAGGGTAGAATCCCTCTCCGCTTGGCGGGGAGTGTTAAAAATATAAGAAGGAGGGAGAGAGTGAAACACGGAAAGAAATTCAAAGCCGCGCAAGCCAAGGTTGACCGCACAAAGCAATACACTTTGGATGATGCTATCGCTCTCGCTAAGGAAACCTCGCCCGCGAAATTCGATGCTACCGTCGAGTTCACGGTAAACCTAGGGGTGGATCCACGCCATGCCGATCAACAGGTACGCGGCACTGTCTCGCTGCCCCATGGAACCGGCAAAGTGGTCCGTGTCGTGGTCTTCGCCGATGGCGATCATGTCAAGGCAGCTCAGGATGCCGGTGCGGACTATGTTGGTCTTGATGACCTGGTCAAACGGATCACGACGGAGGGGTGGACCGCCTTTGATGTCGCCATCGCCACGCCGAATGTGATGCGTGAGGTCGGCAAGCTGGGCAAGATCCTCGGCCCGCGTGGTCTCATGCCCAATCCAAAAACAGGGACAGTGACACCCAATGTCGCTCAGGCTGTCCAGGATTTCAAAGCGGGGCGTATCGAGTACCGTGTGGATAAGGGAGGTGTGATTCATACCCCCGTCGGCAAAGTCTCCTTCAGTGTTCAGAACTTGCGCGATAACATCCGTGCCGTGGCGGATGCGCTCAATCGTGCACGTCCCAGCTCGGCCAAGGGAACTTATATCAAGTCGGTCTATGTCTCGACCACCATGGGACCCAGTGTCCGCGTGGAACCGGGAGAGATCCGGGCCTAACAGCAGTAAAGTTGTATTCGGTCAAAGACAGCAGGAGCCTTCGGGCTTAATCCAGAGAACTCCCGCCGAGACCGGGCCACAAGATTTCAGAGATGCTATGGAGCCCTTCCGCTCCATCACTTCATCTGGTTTCCAAGCCCGCTCGGCAGAGCGGGCTTTTTTTGTGATCAACGTTAGTTTTGGAGGCGGCAATTTCCTCCAAAGAGAAAAAATA
>CAZORO010000792.1:0-1944 GCA_964581845.1 uncultured bacterium | reverse complement strand
CGCCAAACATGGCGCCCCACCTGGCCATATCAGCCAGAACCATGATGGCACCGGCCAGAGTAGCCGCTATGGAACTCACCAGGATGTCCCGGTTCTTGATGTGACCCATTTCGTGGGCGATGACGCCACGGATCTCGGACGGGGTGAGCAGCCTGTACAGCCCTTCGGTCACAGCGACTACGGCGTTCTGAGGATTACGGCCCGTGGCGAAGGCGTTGGGAGTCTCTTCGGGGATGAGATAGACCCGCGGCATGGGCATGTCCGCTTCCATGGCAAGATCCCTGACCATGTTGTAGAGTTCCGGGGCTTCTCTCTCATCGATGGGTTGAGCACGGTACATGCTGAGAACGATTTTGTCGGAAAACCAGTAACTGCCGATATTCATCACGGCGGCAAGCACCAGGGCGATGATCATTCCGTGTTGTCCCCCCATCATCTTCCCAATCCAGACGATCAGGACGGTCAACAATGCCAGGAGCAGGGTGGTTCGCACTCTTGTTTCCATTATTTTCGTGACCTCCATTGATGGCAATGATTTCATAAATAATACAGAGTTGGTTTCAGGATCGTACCCGGCAGCGTTACAAGGGTAGCATAGCCCCTCGTGGGCGTAACAAATGCGAAATACACAAGACCCTATGCTGCACCGGCTTGACTGCAACTGCGTATGGATGGGCCACAAGGGCCATGCTCTCAGCCATACATCATGGGCAATGTCAGTAGAGGAAAAATAGACAATCTGTAGGTTTTTGACAACTCAAACCAATCGCCTTTCGACCATGCCGCCTCGATTCAGGCACACACCAGCAGGAGCATCCCGCGACCTGCGATCCACCTCGGTCCCTATGGTGTTTGAGGTGGTCATAGGTGTCTCATCCACCGAGGCCAATGTCCAAGCAGCAACCACCGAGACGGTGGATGGTCCTGCCGGACCTTCATTTCAGCATGACCTTACTTCGACCTTGAAAGGCCTTTTCGGCGCCTGATCATCCTTCATGATTGTTATGCTGAGGACTCCATTCTTCAATTCTGCTGCGATGGATTCCTTCTTTAAATTGGGCGGAAGATCGAAGGAACGGCGAAATGCCCCATGGGGTCTCTCGGTTTGATGAAGCTTCAAGTCCTTTGCCGAGGCAAGGGTCTCCCGTTTCCCCTCGATGATGATGCGATTTTCCACCATTTCCACCTTGAGGTCCTCCTCCAGCACACCGGGCAGGTCTGCGACGACAAACCAGCCATGGGGAGTCTCTCCAAGGTCGATTTGAGGTTCCCACCATCCAGACTTGGGCTCATCGCACTTCTCATCTTCAGAGGAGCTCCCGACACTGAAGACTTCGGAAAGAAGCGAATCCACTCTGTCCTTCATGTGCTTCAATTCGCTCATGATTGACCAATTGCCGAATTCCGTCACTCCGATCCCTCCACCATCAACGTGAACTAACGGACAACTCCCCAAAACCCTCTTGAGAACCTTGATCGAAATCCCACCGACTGATCAGGCAACTCGCGAAGATCATTAGTGAAACATCGTCCATTAAATTAAGGTTGTTTCCGCTGGGTGTCAAGCAATTGCACGATCCAGCCTTGTGCTGAGGTGGGACGTGGTTATCCGCCGCACCGGATGGCTGCTGGTGACGTGAAACAGCTGTTCGCCTCGTCCATCATGGGGGTAATGGCGGGAGATAACCATTGAGGAGCCGCTTGAAGGCATGCTAATATCCCGTCCCTGAGAAGAAGAGCCGTTCAGGCTGTGTGTGATTTCGACAAAGGGATTTATGAACCGGAAGAGGCGAGAGGCAGACAGGCATGCGTTATTCATCGTATTTTGTACACACATTGTATGAAGTTCCCAAAGAGGCTGAGACCCCCTCTCATATTCTGCTGCTTCGTGGTTGCTACATTCACCCTCTCGCTGCGGGAATCTATTCACTCCTCCCCCTGGGC
>CAZORO010000791.1:1520-1954 GCA_964581845.1 uncultured bacterium | reverse complement strand
GGTCACGGAGGTGCGGCCCGGTCCCACCGTCACGCAGTTTGGCGTGACCCCCGGCTACGTCAACCGTGGGGGCGATGGAGAGGAGCAGCGGAAGGTGCGTGTGAGCCAGATCTCTGCGCTGGCGGATGATCTGGCCTTAGCGCTGGCGGCCCGCTCGCTGCGCATTGAAGCTCCAGTTCCCGGGCGTGCTGTCGTGGGCATTGAAGTGCCCAACCAGGATATCGCCCTGGTGACGCTGCGCTATGTCCTGGAGAGCAAAGAGGCTCAACGCTGTCAGAAACCTCTTTGCTTTGCCGTGGGATTGGATGTCGCGGGCAGTGCTGTGGTGGGAGATCTGGCCTCCATGCCGCATCTGTTGGTGGCCGGGACGACAGGCAGCGGTAAATCCGTCTTTGTAAAGTCGCTGGCGGCCAGCCTGATTATGCACAACAGTC
>CAZORO010000791.1:751-1510 GCA_964581845.1 uncultured bacterium | reverse complement strand
GCGATCGACCCTAAGATGGTGGAACTTACGCGCTTTAACGGACTGCCGCACATGTTGGGCTCTGCCGAGACGGAGCTGGAGAGCGCTTTGAAGGTGCTTCGCTGGGTGGTATTCGAGATGGACACCCGCTATAAACGCTTTGCCCGGATCGCGGCGCGAAATCTGGATGACTACAATCACAAAGTGGCCCGCAATTCGCAGGCCCTGGCATCGGAGGGGTGGGTTGAAGAGGACATCGCGCCGCTGCCCCGTATCGTGGTCTTGATTGATGAGCTTGCCGATCTGATGATGGCGGCACCTGAGGAGACGGAGCGTGCACTGACCCGGATCGCACAGATGGCGCGCGCTACGGGAATCCATTTGGTGGTGGCGACCCAGCGCCCCAGCACCGATGTGGTGACGGGGCTCATCAAGGCCAATTTCCCCGCGCGGATCAGTTTTGCCACAGCCAGCCAGATCGATTCGCGCGTTATTTTGGACACGCCGGGTGCCAACACCCTGTTGGGGCGCGGTGATATGCTGTTCCTGCCGCCGGATGCCTCTGCCCCCCGCCGTATTCAGGGTTGCTATGTCTCAGACAAAGAGCTCGAGGCGCTGATTCGGTTCTGGCAGCGTGAGGCGGGGGCTACGCCGGCAAAGGCTCCCTGGGAGACGATAGGGGAGAGTCAAGGGCCGGAGCAGTTGCGCATTGAGGGCGAGTCCGAAGATGCCGATTACCTGGAGCAGGTCCACGTGACCCTCGACATCCGCGACCTGGAG
>CAZORO010000791.1:0-741 GCA_964581845.1 uncultured bacterium | reverse complement strand
TACCCGCGTGCGGCTCGCCTTATGGAGAGAATGGAGGAGATGGGCATTGTAGGCCCTCAAGAAGCCGCCGGCCGTAAACGCCGGGTGATCTTAGGTGGTGAAGAGGACGAACCCTGATCTCTTGCTCCACGGGGAAGTACCACAAGGGTGCTGCATGGGTGAGCAGCGAGCGTCTGTTTCACAGAATATCTGCGTGTCAAATTTGTCCTCAAATTGCAATACTTCCAACGGCCTTCCTGTATTGACATCCAGATAAGGCCATGTTAAACTTATTTTAGACAGTTGAACCTAACCTTTCTCAGTAAGAAAAGAGTTTATAGTCGCTTGACTCTTTTGAACTTCTGTGTATTCTTCTTTAATAGGACAAATTGAACCCTGGTTAAGGAGGTTCTAAGATGCGTGGTAATCGAACCCTGATAATACTTGCCGTAGTTCTGCTGGCTGTGGCTTTGATCGGTGGTTTCCTTTGGATGCGCTTCGGAGGGGGAATAGGGCAGGAACCTGAGGTGACCCCTACGGAAGATGTCACCGCTAGGATTGAAATTGTTGTGGCGGCGCAAGATATCAGCCGTGGCAAGCAGATCCTATCTGCAGAGAACGCTGTGATCCTTCAGCCCTGGCCCGAAGATTCTCTTCCCCTGGAGTACTTCACTGATAGAGCACAAGTCGAAGGCAAGTTTGCCCGGATGGACATACCACGTGCAATGCCTGTAGTGCCCAGTCTGTTGGGCGAACCGGGGG
>CAZORO010000790.1:0-1959 GCA_964581845.1 uncultured bacterium | reverse complement strand
AGCGGGGGCGCGGAGAACCGCGTGCGGGGGAGTGCGTCCCCGGCGGCTTTTAGTGACAACCCTGTGGGGAGAGGTGGGGGAGATTTCTACCCCGTCACCGCGAAGACCACCTCTACCGAACGACATGGCGGCACGGTGAACTACCTCGATTACCTGATCTTCAGCCTTGAGGAGAGTCTCCCCGCCGAGTGGGTTGAGGTTTCGCCAGATGGAATAGTCAGAATCCACCCAGTCACTATTCCAGAAGACTCACGTCCAATCTCGCAGGTGGTCTTCCCCACCTTCGAGGGAGCCGGGGGAAAACACCTCCGGGCCGCGCGGCAAATTGTCACCCGCATCGAGCAGTTCAAGGCCGCTTATGAGGAGATGGATTGGCGGAAAATGATCGGGTTCTACTCGGCGGACTACCAGGACTCGAATGGATTTCACCGGGAGTATGTGGGACGCGCTTGGAAGTGGTGGTTCATGCGCAACAACTCCACCTGTCTATTGCGCCAGATCCGCCATTGGGATTTTTCAGACTACACCAAAAGCGGCGAGGTGCGTGTCCGGATGTTCAGCTTATTCCGTGCTCTACGCCGTGATGATCAGCCCTTCGGATATGGCTGGAGCGGGACCCTGCGCATCCCACGCACCGCTGATGAGGAGGTCACCTGGACCTGGGTCAAGGGGAAGGACAAGGTCTGGCGTGTGATCCACACCGATCCAGCGGTACCCAACTTGGCGGAAATTCTCTGGAACAGCCGGGGCTGCGACAAGACGGAGCTCAAGCTGGTTCCTGGAGTGGATGATTAAGGCGATCCTCAGCCCTCTTCCTCAATGATCCGGATCTCTTCCTCATCGAGACCATAAAGGTCATACACAAGGAGATCGATCTCACGGTCGGTGGCCTCGATCTGACGCTGGAGGGTATTCCTCTCATGGGAAGTCTGAGTCGATTCGAGGCGTTGGTGAAGGTTCAGCATGTGGGAGACGAGGGAGACCATCTTGTCGTGGCGGGCCTTTTCGGACTTGATCGAGAAGTCGATGGGGGGAATGGGTACTCTTCTTAAATCAACCACCCGGACTGACACATCCAGGATGCACTTTCGGAACCAGAAGTTCACCAGCCGGGAATTTAATAATCCCATGATAAAGAAAAGATGATGCTTTTGTCCTTGGCGAAGAATAAGGTTTAGGAGAACACCTGCGCTGTAGGTCTCATCATCCTCGACATATCCAACCACCAGACGTTGCTGTAAGATAGGATTTCGAAGTTTTTGGACAACTAACCGAGGTCCTTTGAAAAACCGCTCATCAACCGCATGAGCAAGCCATGGGCCATAACTGATCCAGCTTCTTCCATTCCACCGGACTCTATACCTTCCAACATCTCTTCCAAGAAGCTCCTTCTTAAAGGAGGCATCTTTTTTTGTGGTGCTGTGAAAGAGACGCTTCGAAACGATCTCCTCGGCCTTCCGCTTTCCATAAAGGTCAACAAGAGTGGCTCTGCGATACAGCGTCAAGCCTTGAGTTATTTCTACTAGATTGTCGAGCTCAATTGCCTCCTTTTCTATTTGAGCAAGGATCGTGGCATCCCGGTTATGAATTCGTGGATTAAAGCGTAATCTTGGACGCCTTTCCCAAGTTCGAAGAGAGACGGTCCGGCACAAGCGTTGAAGGTCTTCTCCATTCTTGACTTCCTTGAGTTGATCCTGATTGACCTCGGTTATGAATACCTCCTTCCCCTTTTCCCTTGCTCCCACAATCAAACAGGAGTCCATTTTGACTCCTTGGAATACATTTTCAGGCAGAACTAAGAGGCACCGTGGCCATAATGTTCCGAATAAGTGTTTCCGGAGATTCACCGTTTGGGACCTTGATATCCAGTAAGATGGGATGATAAATCCCCATATACCGCCACTGGCCAGGAGTCGCTCCGCCATCTCTACGAAGAGAATATAGCTTTCATATTTCCCC
>CAZORO010000789.1:0-1968 GCA_964581845.1 uncultured bacterium | reverse complement strand
TGTCTTCCACCAAATTGAGGGGAGTCAGTCCACGTTCCTCGATCAGACGGAAAGCTTCTTGACGGCCGCCGGCTTCGATAACGCCCTCGGCCACCAGTCCATCACGCTGTAACCCGCGATATTGGAAGTTTGGCATTGTTCCACATCCTGCTTCGAGCGCCCGTCAAACCCAAACAGACCTGCAATGGCGCCCTCAGTGACCGTTGCCGTTCAACACCCCGTTTCTTCTTGAGTCCTTGGTGACACGGAAGACTTCATCCACAGTGGTCACACCCTCGGCTACCAGCCGCCAACCGCTCTCGCTGAGTGAGGTCATCCCTTTACGGGCCGCGGCTTCACGGATCTCGCCGGAGGAACAACTATGGAGGATCATTTGCCGGATTTCCTCATCCAGATCCATGATTTCAAAAACCCCACGGCGTCCGTGGTAACCTGTCTGACGGCACTCCCGGCAACCCACTGCCCGGAACAGGGGCTGGTTTTTGTCCAAGCCAATCTGTTCTTTCATGGCAGCGCCCTTGCCGGAGGTATCTTCTTGCTTGCACTTCGGACAGAGCACTCGAACCAATCGTTGAGCCAGCACGGCCTCAAGGGACGAGGCCACGAGATAGGGTTCCACTCCCATGTCCACCAAGCGGGTTAAAGCCCCTGGTGCATCGTTGGTGTGGAGAGTCGAGAAAACCAGGTGGCCTGTGAGAGAGGCCTGAACCGCGATCTGGGCGGTTTCGGTGTCACGAATCTCGCCGATCAGAACCACATCCGGGTCATGACGTAAGATGGCACGCAATCCACGCGCGAAAGTCAGGCCGGCCTTCTCGGACACCTGGATTTGATTGATTCCCCGCATTTGATACTCAACCGGGTCCTCGATTGTGATGATTTTGCGCACGGAATTGTTGATTTCGCCCAGCGCCGAATAAAGGGTCGTGGTTTTTCCGCTTCCAGTGGGTCCTGTCACTAGGACAATACCATGGGGCATTGCGAGCAAACCACGGAAGATCCGTTCTTCTCTCTCCCCCAAGTGAAGTTCTGAAAGGTGCATGAGCGAACCATCCTGGCGCAGGAGCCTGAGCACCACCGCTTCCCCATGGAGCATGGGGATCACGGAGACACGGACATCCACCTCGCTGGCCTCGACACGCAATTTGATGCGTCCGTCCTGGGGAAGACGTTTTTCAGCGATATCCAGATGGCTGAGAATTTTCACACGGGAGACAATGGCGGGTTGGTAGCGTTTGATCTGCGCGGGAACAGGTACATCCTGGAGCACGCCATCAATGCGGTAACGGATCCGAAGCTCATCCTCGAAAGGCTCGATATGAACATCCGTGGAGCGTAAAGCGATGGCATCGGTGAGGACTTGGTTGACGAAGCGAATGATCGAGGCATCCTCCGCCGCGCTATCCAGGTCGGTCTCCTCATCTCCAGCGGTCAGGCCCGCTTCATCTACCACGAAGATTGAGGCCTCCTCCTCGAGTGTGTCGAGGGTGTCAGCCCCAACCCCCAGGCGCTTTTTCATCTCACGCCGGATAGCCTCGCTGGGAGCAAGGATAGGGGTTAGGTTCAGGCCTGTAAGGACCTTGAGGGTGTCGAGACCCTCCGTGGCGAAGAGGCGGCTGGTGGCGACCTCTACCGAATCGCCCACTTTCCGTAGCGGGAGCACTTCGTTTTTAAGAAGGACACGGGCGGGAAAGAGAGAAAGGAGCTGCCGGTCAGGATCGATATCCTCCAGGTCCGTGTAACCAAGACCATACTCATCCGCCAGCCAACGCAGGACATCAGCCTCTGATTGGATGCCGGATAGGCCCGCTCCATTGCGTTGTTGGTGTAATGTCTTAGCATCTGAGGGTGACAACTGCCGTAATTGGATCATGTTGTCTAGAAGCTCGCGGATTTCCACCACGGCGATATCACCCCTTTCTAATCTTTTTGGCGAATTTAAGACCTCACCCCCCTCTCCCCCACTCC
>CAZORO010000788.1:0-1972 GCA_964581845.1 uncultured bacterium | reverse complement strand
ACGTGAGAAACGGCCAAGTTCAAATCTGGAAGATCACCCACAACGGTGTGGACACTCACCCGGTCCATTTCCACCTGTTCGAAGTGCAGGTGATCAACCGGGTTGGCTGGGATGGGTTCATTTACTTGCCCGATCCCAATGAGATTGGCTGGAAGGAAACCGTCAGGGTCAGCCCGCTGGAGGACACCATCGTCGCCATTAGACCAAGTCTTCCCAATGTGCCCTTCAGTGTTCCCACCAGTATTCGGCCACTTCAACCGGCATTTCCTCTGCTGAGTGGCACGGTTGACAATACATACAGGCTGGGGGGAACCGGCGCCATTCCAGGGTTCACCGACCTTGACCCGACGACCGGACAGCCTCTCGTTCCACCGACAACAAATGCTTTGAGGGACTTCAACTGGGAGTATGTGTGGCACTGCCACATCCTTAGCCACGAAGAGAATGACATGATGCGGCCCGTGACCTTTAACCCTCTCCCTTAGGAGGGACCTTCTTCGGCCATTGCTGCATCCCTTGAGGCCATGTAGTGACGCCTGCTTTCGAAGGGATGCTCCTTCCCTGTTCTACCCTCACGGGGGGAGAGTCGGACTCTCCCCCCGCTTCCTTTTCAAGATGAGATAGTAGAAGCTCGACAATGTGGGCCTCCGACCCCAACCCTCGGTCATTCCTGCGAGAGGCCGCACCCAATTGCTGGCTCCTGTTTCCTCGATTCCTGCTCGTACCGGGATGACGGACGAGGAATGACGAGCTAGGGATCGCTCAACTGGAGCAAGGGTGAGTCGGGAATTGACGCCAAGTGCGGCCGCCGAAGGCCGCGCCTCCAGGAATCGGGCGTTAGCGCTCAGGCCGTATCGTCTTCCACGGTAATGTGGGCAACTGGGTCTTCATGAGCCGGCTAATCTCGGGGATGCCTCCCCTGTCAATGGGGGCCCGTTCTGGTTGGTGCGAGGGACTGGGAACTGAGGAGGATCCCCGAGGCGAGAACTGCTAGGCCCAAAGACTTGCTCACGGAGAGGGTTTCCCCGAGGAACAGGCAGGCGAGGGCCGTAGCGCCGATGGGTTCCCCCAGGATGAGAACCGAGACCTGGGTGGGGGGGAGGAACCTGAGGGCCCAGTTGAACGCCGTGTGGCCGATGAGTTGCGGAACTAGGCCGATGAGTAACAGGAACCAGTAGGTTCTTGCACTGAACCCCCACAGGGGGGTGCCCAGAAGGAAGCTGATGGTGAGAAGCGTCAGTGCGGCGCTGCCGTAAGCCGCCAAAGTGTAGGCTGAAAGGCTCAGGTGCTCCCTTGCGAAGCGCCCAGCCAAGAGGTAACCGGAGGCCATGACAGCCCCGAGGATGGCCAGGAGATCCCCCAGCAGGGCTGTGGGTGAGAATGAATAGTCCTGGCCCGCAAGAAACGCGCTACCCAAGACCGTACACAGGATTCCAAGCCTGAGCCGCCCCGAGGGTCTGTCCTTCCACACCGGAAAGGAAAACAGGGCGACGAAGATGGGTGTGGTGCTCACAAGGGTTGCGGAGCTTGCCACGGAAGTGAGGGAGAGGGAGGAAATCCAGAAGATGAAGTGGAAGGCGAGGAAGACGCCTGAGATCATCGAGACCGCGGTAAGACGGGCGTCCCAGAAGGATGGTTTGGAGCGGTGCGTCCAGCCGTGGTACGGGGCGATGACCATTGCGGCGAGGGTGACACGGTACGTTGCGATGGCAATGGGGGGGGCATCTGCAAGGCGGATGAAGATGGAAGCGCATGAGATCGCCGCGATGCCGGTGAGGATCGTGGCGATCAGCAAGGAAGGGTGGGGAGGTTGCTCCAGGGGACCTGTTTCAGTGAACTCTCTTGGGCGCATGGTCAGTGAGAGTCAATGCAAATGCGGGGTTCGGATGCTGTGGGAAAAAAGGCTTGACACGATCCGAGACTATCCTCTATATAAAAGCGTTTAAATTCAATGGAGAGGAGGGCTCGAGCA
>CAZORO010000787.1:0-1972 GCA_964581845.1 uncultured bacterium | reverse complement strand
CACCGAGCTGGAGAGTGTCCTTCCTGAATGCAAGGCGAGACCCGATTCACCCTTTGAAATCCGCCGAATCCTTGAAGCGCAGAATTACTTGCGGAGGATCAAGCAAGCTCAAGCGGGGGATGACTACACCGCGATGATCCTTGATGAGGAGGCGGGGTGGTTCGACAAATGGACCTCTAATTATGCTTCAATCCGTAACCGGCTACAGAAGTGGGTCACAAAGCATCCGATCTCTGAATACACCAAGTTAAAAGATGATGAGCAACGGTTCGCCTTGCAAAGCACACACTTCGCATATATCTGTGCGGCCGCCCGGGCAGCTGCTCCTGAAGAATCGGATGAGTTAGCGGAGCAGGGTTTAATGAGCCTTATCGAGTATGTCCCAGTTGATGAACAGAGCAAAGATTGGGTCATTTGCTGGCATCTCATGCTGGCCAATTGCTTGGATAATCAAAAACGTTTTCGTGAAGAGATGGAGGTGCTACAAAAAGTAAGCGGCCTAATCACTCCAGGTTCGCATCGACACCGTCTTCTTCTGTTGCAAACAGATCATGTGACACAGGCACTCCAAGCCATGGAGGAAACCAGCCAATGACCTGCCCATCGTTTTTGACTAATCAACCGCGCATTATTGGTTTCATGGGTTTGTTTCTTCTCCTCCTCATGGGACTTGCTCCAGTTATCGCGGATGATATCCCCGAGTGGGACCCTTTCCCTCCCATTGGGTGTAATACAGCGGGGGTTGATGTCGTCAATGAAATTCAAATTCCCGCGAACAATACTTCTTTTTACCTTAATCAATTGACCAGTTTTAGTTGTAATCGTGCCGTAGATCGAGATAGACGAATTGCTGGCGGCTCAATTACTTATCCTTATGATGAGATGGCTCCTTCTGGGTATCCCAAATGGTCATGTAACTATGGAAGTTTTCCAAATGGCCATATCGGAACATCAGTCAATTGGAGAGCATCCAGTACTTCCGCTATAGACACAATTAAACTTGCGGAGGATGATAAGCCGTCCGCAGTCCCACAAAATGAAATTGGAAGCCGGGGTGATGGTGACAGATTTGTGGACACCCGGACCGTCTATTCCGTTGGCGTGGACACACTTACATGGAATTACGAGGGAGAATGGGTTGTCACTTACGAAGTAGACCCTCTCTACGTATTAAAAGACACGCAGGTTCAATTCAGGGCATTCAAGACACCCTATCAAGCAGAGAACTGGCCTTCGGGAAAACCAGTCTGGGGTGGCAGTGCAGGGGCCTCAGGAACCGGTGAAACAAAGACCGTGACTTTCAACACGAAGTCCACCAGCTTGACCGACTATAAAACGGTTACCGTGGAGTGTGGAAATGTCAAGACGGTCAAAGTGGTCGTTTATACGCTAGAAGGACTGCTACAACCCGATGACGCGTTCCTTGGTAGAAGCCAAGACGATTACGGGATTGAGGAAACCGTCACTCTCGCCTTCTCGACAGACCCAAGCGGTCTTCCAGGTCTACCTTTGGAATGGATAAAGTTGGGTGGGGTTGGCTATATTCCTTACCAAGGCTGGTCTTATGATGCCGAAGAAGCTCAAGGTGGTGTACTACTGAAGTTGCAGCACACTTATGGTCCGTCTAAAGGACTTGGTCCCACCTATACTCGATATGTATGGCAACCTTGCAACCCCTATATGGATCGTACGCATCCCAGTACTGTAAGGCACTACCAGAATTATGCCTCAGCTGGAATTGAGCTCCGGTATTGGTTTAATCCTTCAAATGTCTCTTTTTCGAACCTTCTCTTCAAAGAAGGCTCCTGCTCTCCAACTAATGTGACAGGCTTCTTCTTACACTGCGAACCATGGAATTCTTACCCAGGGGGTACAATCGTTCATAATCATGAGGTGTGGCCATACGCTGTTGGAATAGTCGCAGTTGATTATCGTGGTTCCATGATGATTGGCGAGGACCATGCTCATACCG
>CAZORO010000786.1:0-1986 GCA_964581845.1 uncultured bacterium | reverse complement strand
GGGCGGGGGGGAAGATGGAACCTGGCTCTCTTCTTCCTCTTTCTCGCAACTAGAATCAGTCCAAGCCCAGCTGCTCCGGTCATCATGGTGGATGAGAAGATCCATGATTTCGGTGTCCTCTATGTCGAAGATCAGAATACAGTCGATCACAGGTTCACTCTCCATAACGCCGGTGATGAGATCCTGGTGATTCGAGATATCAAGACCTCTTGTGGCTGTACACAAGCCGATATATCAAGGCGTGAAATTCCCCCAGGCGAGACCGCCACACTGGATGCCTCGCTCCAATCAAGGAACCGTAAGGGCAAGGAACGGATCAGAATCTCCATTTACTCCAATGATCCCACCCAGCCAGTGCTTGAATTTGGCATGGCGGGTTTCTTGATCCCTCACTGGGAGATTGAGCCGGTCAGCGGGAGTGGGCGGATGCTCCTGGTCATTCCCTCTTCCCGGACATGGGATTTCAAGGTGACAAGCAACCGGAAGCTCACGGATTCAGGTGAACCATGGCGCATCCTTTCAGCCACAAGCGATCACCCGCTTGTGTCAGTCGCCCCGATTGGGGATGAAGAGTCCTCAGAACACGATGGATTCCGCAAGACGGTTTATACATACCGGGCGGCGATTCAGGCGGGGTCCCAAGCCTCGAACAACGAGAAGGTGGGCATCACCCTGACAACCAGCGATCCCGCTTCGCCACGTCTATCCACTGGCTTTTCCTGGATCGTGGAGGGCGATCTGTCCGTAAAGCCCAGGGGAGTTCGAGTTTTCCGTTCGAGGTATTTCAAAACCGGAGAGGATAATCTTTGGAACCGGCCCATACCCAGTAACCAGGTGTTCGTCTTCTCCCGGTCGAAAACCCCCTTCCAAATTGTGGATGCCAAGGTGGATCCCCCCTTTCAGGTGGAATGGAAGGCTGGAGTGAGTTCGGCCTCCTCTGAGTTGCGATTGAGTGTCATGGGCGAACAAGCATCCAGGCCGGTGGGACTGCTCAAGATCATTACCGACCGAGCCGGGGAGGAGGTATTGGAGGTAAATCTACGTGGTGAGGTTCAGGATCAGGCCCCCATTCTCTCCTCTTCTTCCTCCATTTACCACACTGGCATCCTTTTCGCCGATGAGACCCAACTAGTCACCAAAGAATTCGAGTTGAAGAACCTGGGAACGCGGGAAATGCAGATATCCGTGGATGAGATACACGATACCACACCGTTTCTCTCCGCTGAATCACTCGCGCCGGGGGCTTCGGCCACCTTGACTCTTCAGGGGGATTTCCGGAACCGGCTTGGACAGGTGGATCTTTGGACACGTTTGAAGACGAATGATCCCGCCAACGCCACACCAACCTTTCACCTCACCGGAGAAGTTCTACCCCGTTGGCGTGTTTCCCCGGAGGGGATTGATTTCCGGACTGTCCGGCCGGGTGAGGAGGAAATCCGTTCGGTTAAGGTGACACAATACTTCCCCAGCTGGGCATCTCCAATGGAGCTGAAATCCACTACCTCCGGTAGAGATGGTTTCCACTTCGAGGCGGGACGCATGTTAACGGTCTACCAACCCGTGGGTTACGGAACCGCCGAGACTGAAGTGGCCATTCACTTTGTTCCTCCAGGAAAACCTGGAAAGAAACACCAGCTGATTCCTCTCCAGACTAAGGAACCATTGCAATGGGCTCCACCCGCGATCAACGTTGAATGGGAGGTGTTGGGAGACATCCGTTTCCGTCCCAGTACACTTTTGCTTGCTCCTCCGGGAGATGGGAAACCGAAACCCGCCAACCTGAAGATCTACTCCAAGGAGGGAAAGGTTTTTGAGGTGAATGCGGTGCGGAGTCCCGAGGGGATAGAGGTTCAGGAAGCTGAAAAGAAATCCACGGAGGTTCTTTACCAGGTCACCGCCTTACGCGCCCCGCTTCCAGGTGAACGGCTTGTCTTCGTACTGGACAGAGAGGACCTTTCCGAGGTGAGCGTAGAGCTGCTGCCCATA
>CAZORO010000785.1:0-1990 GCA_964581845.1 uncultured bacterium | reverse complement strand
ATGGTGTTCGCGAGGATCAACCTGGCCATCAACATCCAGTCCCTCGGTTTAGCCGCGGATCTCTTGCGCGAAAACCGGATCCGATACAAGTATGGGGATCTCATTGCGGTGGATGTCCTCGAGGCCGAAGCCAGTGTGAAACAACGCGAGCAGTCGGTCATCGCCGCCCAGAACCATTTCGAGAATACGCGTGATCGTGTTCGCGAACTTACCGCCATCGACCGCACACGTCCGGAGTGGGAAGCTCCCCTGATACCGGTTGATCCACCCGTCTTTTCCCCCATCATTGTGGATGAAACCCTTTCGCTTGATATCACACTGAAGAAGAATCCACTCATTCAATCCGCGAAGCTTTATGTTCAGAATGCCCGCGAAGGGCTTCTGATGGCCCAGGACCGATTTCGTCCCCGTTTGGATGCAATCGCCAGTTTGCGAGAGGCGGGACTTGGCGAGAACATCAATCAGGATCACAGCGAGCTCTTCAGTGGGGATTATCTTTCTGGAACTATCGGACTTCAGTACGAGATGCCCTTGTACCGCCGACGCGAACGCGCGGACATCATGTCCTCAAACTATCAAATCTCACAAGCCGAGTTTAACCTGAGAGACACCGAGCAGCAGGTGGTCTATGATCACCGTAAAGCAGTCAGGCAAATCGAGGACCTACGCCGTTCAGTTGAGGCGGCGGGGGCCACAGTACGCGCCGAGAGGGACCGGCTCGAAAAACAAAAAATCAGCCATGAGCAGGGCGTGACCACCTCCCATGATCTCTTGGAGGTGCAGGATTCCTTCGCTCAGGCTCAGGCGACACAAATCCGTGCCATCGTGAGCTATTACATTTCCCTCATCGAACTTGAACGGATTCGTGGGACTTTGATCGAAACCCTTGGTATTGAGCTGGTTCCGATGGCTCCAGTGAAGTAGGGAGGGTGAGGTCTTCTGATACTATTCATGTCAGTGGAAAGGTGCGCCTATGCCTGATTCAACCACCACCGTGACCCTTTTCCCCGAAGTCCGCCGCCACACCATCAGCCGGTACCTTTACAGCCATTTCGCCGAGCATATCGGACGGTGTGTCTACGAAGGCATTTGGGTGGGGGATAATCCGAAGATCGAGAGCTTCGATGGCATCCGCAAGGATGTAACCGCTGCCCTCAAGGAGGTCGCCTTACCCGCCCTACGCTGGCCGGGAGGCTGTTTCGCCGATAACTACCATTGGAGGGATGGTATCGGCCCACGCGAAAAACGTCCCAAACGTCACAACCTGTGGTGGAATCAACCAGAGCCGAATTCTTTCGGGACCGATGAATTCATGCGCTTCCTGAGCATGATTGGAACCGATCCCTATTTCTGTCTGAATGTCGGCAGCGGTACCGTGGAGGAAGCCTGTTCATGGGTGGAATATTGTAACAGCACACAGAATAGTGCCATGGCCAACCTGAGGAAAGAAAACGGCCATCCTGATCCCTATCACGTGAAGTTCTGGGGTGTGGGCAACGAAAACTGGGGTTGCGGTGGAAACATGCGCCCTGAGTACTATGCCGATCTCTACCGCCGTTTCGCCACATATCTGCGCGGGCTAGTGGGACCTGATGGGAAACTCATCGCTTGCGGTTCCTACTCCAATATCCCAGACTGGGATGAACGCTTCTTCTCCAACCTTAAAGGTGGAAACTGCCTCCACTTGGTGGATTACATCGCGCTTCACAACTACTCAGGAGGAGGGAAATCCGACCTGGATTTCACCGAGGAGGACTACTATTCCTTGATCGGCCAGATCGAGGTGACCGAGAAGGCCATCACAAGGGCCTGTGGTATGGCGCAGGCTTATAGCACCTTCGGGCACCGTATCGGTGTCTTTCTCGATGAGTGGGGAACCTGGTGGAAAGAGGCGGTCATTGGCACTGGCCATTTCCAACAGAACACCATGCAGGATGCCCTCTTCGCCGCCGCCAACTTCCATATGTTCCACACCTATGGTGAATGGCTT
>CAZORO010000784.1:0-1991 GCA_964581845.1 uncultured bacterium | reverse complement strand
TATAATAGAGTATATCTCTTGTAAGGAGACTATTCCTTGAGTTCGTACCTTCGGACAAGCCTTTTCTGGATCATCCTTCTGGTGGTCCTCATGCTGGTGGTAGTCGGCTTCCGCCGTCAACAGACCATTCAGCTCACCACAACCGATTTCATCACCCTTTTGGAAAAGGGCCGCATCAGCGAGGTGCGTCTATCGGAAACTCAGGCCAAGGGGAAACTGAACCTCGACCATATCGACGAGATCCTCCCTTCTCTGTCCACTGAAACGAAGACGAGTATTCAACGCAGCCGCACAACGCTGACGCCCCCTGACTTCAACTGTCCCAACCTGACTGTCACTGCCGCGGCGGTGGCGAAGAGAATCGACGAGTTGAATCAACAGAAACGAGCCAAGGGTGGCCAGCACTTGATCCAGCTCAAGGAGAATCCTCAAAGTGGCTGGCTCCTTACGGCGGTATCGACGATATTTCCAATCCTTCTGATCGTGGGGCTGTGGGTTTTCTTCCTGCGGCAGATGCAGGCGGGGGGACGGAATGCCATGTCCTTTGGCAAGAGCCGCGCCCGTCTCAACAGCGATGGGGAGAATAAGATCACTTTTGACAATGTCGCTGGGTGTGACGAGGCCAAGGAGGAGCTCCAGGAGGTTGTCGAATTCCTGAAGGATCCCCAGAAGTTCCAGCGCCTGGGCGCTAAGATTCCCAAGGGTGTACTTCTCTTCGGCGCGCCAGGAACAGGCAAGACGCTTTTAGCCAAGGCTGTCGCGGGCGAGGCCAATGTGCCTTTCTTCAGCATCAGTGGCTCTGATTTCGTCGAGATGTTTGTCGGTGTGGGTGCCGCACGGGTTCGTGATCTTTTCGAGCAGGGAAAGAAGAATGCCCCTTGCATCATCTTCATCGATGAAATCGACGCGGTGGGGCGTCAACGCTTCGCTGGCTTGGGAGGCGGGCATGATGAACGCGAGCAGACGTTGAACCAGTTGCTGGTTGAGATGGATGGGTTCACCGCCACGGAAGAGGTGATCCTGGTGGCCGCCACCAACCGTCCCGATGTACTCGATCCAGCCCTGTTGCGTCCTGGACGATTTGACCGGCAGATCTCGGTCGATCCTCCTGATGTCAAGGGGCGGGAGGAGATCCTGCGGGTGCACACCCGGAATGTGGTCCTCGACAAGCTGGTCGACCTGAAGGTGATTGCCCGGCGGACCCCCGGTTTTTCAGGCGCGGATCTGGCCAACTCGGTCAATGAGGCGGCGCTTCTGGCCGCGCGCCGCAACAAGGAACGGGTGGACATGCAGGATTTCGAGGATGCTATCGATCGTGTCATGGCTGGTCCGGAGAAAAAGTCCAAGGCCATGTCGGAGAAGGAAAAGCGGATCGTGGCTTTCCATGAGGCTGGCCATGCCTTGATGCACCATTTCCTGGAGGAAATCGATCCCCTCCATAAGGTCTCCATCCTTCCACGTGGAAGGGCACTGGGTTACACCATGCACCTGCCCACGGATGACAAGTTCCTCACTGGGCGGGGCGAGTTATTGGGAACCATCACCGCGCTGCTGGGTGGACGTGTAGCGGAGGAGCTGGCTTTGGGTGAGATTACTACCGGCGCGAGCAATGACCTCGAACGCGCCACCGCGCTGGCTCACCGGATCGTGTGTGAGTGGGGCATGAGTCACCGCTTGGGACCCATCACTTTCGGTAAGAACGATTCGACCATATTCCTGGGTCGTGACATCGCTCGTGATCGCGGTTACAGCGAGGAGATTGCCTTTGAGATTGATAAGGAAATCCGGCGCATTGTGGATGAGTGTTACGCACGTGCGCGAGGTATCCTCGAAATACACCGCGACAAGCTCGATCTGCTGGCCAATACACTTTTGGAGCGCGAGGTACTCGATAAGCAGCAAGTGGATCTTCTTTTTGAGGGGAAGCTGCCTCCCTGTGAGAATAACCTGAAGGGACCGCCACCGCTCGAGGATCAGGTCCCAACGAAAGT
>CAZORO010000783.1:0-2002 GCA_964581845.1 uncultured bacterium | reverse complement strand
GCCGCGCGCTCCACAACCGTCCTGTCGTCAACCCATCGCACCTTGCCGTCTTTGGTAATAATCCGGTATTCCTGTTGAAAACGATCCACACCGCTTGACCTGTAGTGTTCCACCTCACGGCTGACCCGTTCCAAGTCCTCGGGATACACCATGGAACTGAAGACAATCGATCCATCGAGCAACTCTTGGGGGGTGTAACCCAGTTGGGTGACGTTTTTTGAGACCATCACCACGGGCCAGCCTGGTTCCGCTCTCCACCGGAACAGCATGACGGGACTGTTCTCCACCACCAGTGTCGCCCGCCGAAGTTCCTCCTCTGTGCGCCTCCGTTCATCGTTTTCCCTCTGGAGTTCGGCGGTCCGTTCCCGAACTCGCTGCTCCAGGGTTCTATTGGATTCGAGAAGTCTCAGGAAAAGCCAGACAGCTGTTAGCAACAAGAAAATACAAAAAAGAATGTAGAAGTATAAATAAATGGTTCGACATGGCCAGACAGCTGAGATCTTTCCTATATATTTGCCTTCATACACAATATTGGATTCAAGGTTGTATTTATACAAAAGTCCTAAATAAGAGAAAGCAGCTTCTGCTGCAGTCATTTGTGGGCCAGGGATGTCAATGAAAACATCCCCTTTATCATCTATTACTGTGATCCGTTCATATCCATTTGCTTTGACAGCCAGAGCAAGATAAGTGGTTGGGCTGGATTTATCAAAAGTCCAAAGAGAACTCGCAATAATATCGGCGTGATCGTTGATTTGAGATTTTGCTTTCGTGTAAGCATAATCTTGGTAACAAATGATAAAGAACAGAAATGCTGAAATAAAAAATACACAACAGAAAAAAATTATGGATTTTGTTTTTATTGGGCCATTCATGAAACAATCCGATTCAATGTCAATCAGTGTCTCGGAAGTATCTTAATAAAATCGAGGTCATGGTGCCATCTTCAGACATCTTCTTGATGACCTCATTCAGATCATTCAAAATGTTCACGTGACTGGAGTCTTTACGGATCAACAGGTGAAACGGCATTGCCGATATCGTGATGTTCGTATCAATCACCTGATTGGTGGCGCCCACACGCATGATGTCCGGCCAGGCACCAAGGGGCCATTCAAGAACGAGATCCCCCCGCTTGTCGGCCAGCATCCTCCATACGTTCCCCAAATACGGCGTCTCGTAGGTCTTGATTCCCAATGGTTCCACGTTTTGCTTGTGCCATCCATTGCCACTATATGTGATGACTGAAAAGCGGCCTTCCTTTATGTCCTCGATCCTTTCTATTTTCCTGATCTCGCCCATTCTATGGTGATTGACATATGTGAATACGTGGAGTTCCTTTTGATAGAAAGGATCCTTGTGAGTCACCGTGTAAGCCGCGCGCTCGGCCGTGGGGACAGTCATGATGGCGTCGTCTTTCCCGGCCTTAAGGTTCTCTTGGCACCGTGGCCATGGATACTCGCTCCAAACAACCGTCATGCCCATTCTCCTTGCCAGGGCTTCCGTCATGATCTCATAAAAGAATCCTGTCATTTTGCCCTTTTCATCCACCCAGTGAAAAGGCGGAAAATTCGGATAGGCTATCCGCAAAGGGGCTTGAGCATTCAGGAGCGATGCCAGAGAAAGCAGAAGCAAGGCAGGCAGGAATAAGAACAATATCTTCTTGTGCATTGCCCTGACTCCATCCATTCCGGTGATGCGAGTGCATGTCCTCGGGGACAACCCGCACCTGTGCTTTTCCATCGAGGGCACAAGCGTCAACAAGAGATCTGGGTCAGCGCGTGTGCCCATCGAGAGAGAGGGGCACCTTTTCTTCACTTCTCCGCGAGTGCCCATCCGTTGTCCACGGGCAGATCCATGTGAAAACGGGTATATTGGCCCGGTTCACTCTCCAGGCTCAATTCTCCCCCATGATCCTTGACGATCCCGTAACTGATGGAGAGGCCAAGGCCGGTGCCGGCTTCCTTGGGCTTCGTGGTGAAGAAGGGATCGAAGATCCGGT
>CAZORO010000782.1:0-2031 GCA_964581845.1 uncultured bacterium | reverse complement strand
AGTCACGAATGTACCGCAATATCAAGAGGTTGTGAAATATACGGGCAGAAAGCGACGAGTGTCAATGGGAACACATTTCCGTAGCCCTCTCCCGGTACTCCGGGGGAGGGTTGGGTGGGGGAGCGCATACTCATTCGCAGATACCACGAGTGAGCATGGCGCCTGGCGCATACTCCGGGGGAGGGTTGGGTGGGGGAGGGCATACTCATTCGCAGATACCACGAGTGAGCATGGCACCTGGCGTATAAACCGGGGGAGGGTTGGGTGGGGGAAGGCATACTCATTCGCAGATACCACGAGTGAGCATGGCACCCTGTATGACCACCCCCATCCCCCTCCTTAGAAAGAGGGGAGATTTAGTCCACCTTCAGCAGCACACCCTGTCCAGCAGCCAGCCATTTCTGCTCGCCGGTATATTCCACCAAAGCGCCAGTATAAGGCGATACCATCTGCACCTTGGATGTGATGACAACGAATTTCGGGTCGCAAGGAAACGAATCGGTCAGGTGTTTATTCACGATCATCACGTAGGTGGAGCCATCCGCATGCTTGAATTCCCCCACCAGGAAATTGCCGGAAGGGAATGGGGCTACAAGAGAGTCTTTGTCAGGACCCTGGCAATTCTCTGGAACTTCACCCAGATGATAAACACGCGTGCTGGTCAATTTAAGCAAGGTGGGCGCCAGTTTCAGTACCTGAAGGTTGATGCTCTGCATGTAATACCAGGTGGGTGTCTCATGGCCGAATTGATCGACGGGCGCCATGCGGTAGTTTCCAATCATCGGGGCCATATACATGAAGTAACTAATTCCTCTCCCTCCATAAGCCAGAGTGGACCAGGCCTGAAAACGATAATCCGCCTCGGTTGGGACGCGATAATTGAAGTGGGCTACAGAGAGTACGATATTCCAGAAGGAGATCTGATGTTTGACGGATGCGGCGCGGATCGCTTCAAGGTTCGGCCAATAGCCTTGGCGGAGGGGTTCATGCTCCATGAGCGCATAATGATCATAACTGATAATGGGAGGTGAACAGGTCGTGATGAACTTCTCCAGATAATCGGCATAATCCTTTGCGCCCGCATATTCGTAGTCCACATAGATGGGAAACAGGTTGATATAGGGCCATTTACCTGGAGCGATCTCCTTGAGTATCTGGCAGGCGGTAGCCAGACCGGGAAACAAAGCGGCCACCGGCTCATCCTTGAGGTAATAACCGAAGACAGCTGGATGATTGTTGACTTCACCAGCAAGGCTTGTCAGGTTCTCGCGGAGTTTATTAGTATCGATTTTTTTCCAATCAAAAGCACTGCAGCGAGAATCCTGAACGATGGCTTTCAGGCCGGCGGCATGGATGGCATCCAGAGCGGAAGGACGGGCAAAACCGGCGATAGTCAGGCCGCATTCCTTCATTCGCTTGAGCATGGCCGGATCCTCTGGCGCAGACGACCAGGCCATAATGGGAAAAAAGGACTCCGAATCTTGAGCCAGGCTTATAAGACTTGATGCAGACATGGTCAGGACTCCGATCAACAGGAATGATATTAGCCTCATTATTGAACCTCGAAGAGTGGATTATCCCATCAATAAACGAGGAAAACACCTTTGTCGAGCGGCATCCCGTCGATTTGTTTCATCCTATCTTTAGGGACAATTTCAAGGCAAAGCAATGTCCTTCAATTGCAGGGGCAACTTGACCAGCGCTTTCTCGGTGGTCAGAAAAAAACGTATTCCTGCGTCCGCTGGCAAGGGAGTCTCAAAATCATAAACAGATGTCTCCCCCATGG
This sequence comes from uncultured bacterium, assembly GCA_964581845.1. Lineage (GTDB taxonomy): Bacteria > Hinthialibacterota > Hinthialibacteria > OLB16 > OLB16 > OLB16. The sequence goes on along the minus strand of CAZORO010000782.1, from coordinate 245 downwards.
TGGTGCGTCCCATGCTGTTGATTATCGCTCCATCCGCTCCGAAGAACTCAATACCCATCAGGCGGGATCCCTCATCTTTGATATTGAGAATGATGCTGCCTTCGCTGACAGAACCCATCATCCCGAACATGGAGCTGAACGCTTCCGAAATGGCGGAACCCAGGGCTTCTCCTACATTCTCTTCCGGTTTGGATTCTTTGGCTTCTTCTTCCTGAGCGGCCTTGTCGTATTGTTCCTTGGTCATC
>CAZORO010000781.1:0-2033 GCA_964581845.1 uncultured bacterium | reverse complement strand
ATCGTGGGTCTGCTCATAGGCACGGTGCCATTCGGCGCGTTCCCGCTCCATCATATGGCGTGAGTAACGTAGGAGAGAGTGGGTAAAAACCAATATCCCCACGGTCTCGAAGCAGAGCCACCATTGCGGGTAGACCTCCGCCAGGCTCTTCACATCAGTCTGAACCAGGGCGATGAAGTTTGAGATCAGCAAGATAACGAGCGAAAGGAAAAGCAGCTCGATGTCACGTCCAGTGGGGATTGATCGTATCTGCTCAAAATCCAAAAGTGGGTGAAGAATCGTTTCCTCATGGGAGGAGGAATACTGGTCGGCCTTACGGACAAAGCCACGGATCTGAAAAACCAGCATCGCCAGGACAGTCAAGAGAACAAGATTGATAGTCCCGACCGCGAAGAACAAAGCGTCACCTCACCTCGAACCGTGCCCACAGGCCGGCCCTGCAAACTGAGAAGGCGGAGAAGCCAAGGTGTAAGAAGGGAATGAAAAGGTGATCCGCCATGAAAAGTCGGGGTGGTGGTTTCCAGGATGGACCGCTCGATTCCCGGTTACCAAACCAAACCGGGGAAGTGTAGGTCCCAGAGGTAAAGGCTGTCAATCAAAGGTTTTGCGGGAACAAACGAAGGAACAACGTCATTGGCTGGAACCAGAATAGTCCAGGGGGGAAACGACCGGGATCTTCTCTTCGTTCTTCCTGTATTTCTCTTCGTTTTTTGCCAAAACTCGATTTGCTCTTTGACACTCATCCCTTTAAGTTGTTGATAGATTCGTTCACCCGCTTTGTGCTTCATCTCAACACAGTCGAAAGCCTTAGTCTTCATCCGAGATCATCTCCAATGGGGTATGAATGCCGATTTCCGCATATCCCATCAACCTGTTGATTGCATTATAGAGCGGAATTTTCTGAAAGTGGACGAGATCTTCTTACACCGGAACTGGAACTTCTTCCATGATTTCCTGGAGCATTTCCACCGCGCGGTGGTGAGGCTGCTGCCCGATGCCAGTCTGGTTGGTGAGAACGAGACGGTGGGCCCAGACAGCTGAAACCAGTGCTTGGATATCATCCGGAGTGGCATAGGCTCTCCCCGCCAGCAAAGCCCGGGCCTGGGCGGCACGCTGAAGAGCCAGGGCGGCGCGTGGACTAACCCCCAGATGAATCTCGGAGTGATCACGGGTCTTGGCGGCCAGAATGGCGATGTAACTGACCAGGGTGGGATCCATACGGACCTTGGGAACCGCCTGTTGCCAGGAACGCACCTCGGTAAGGGGGATGGTTTGGGGACGTTGATCTCCGGCACGGCTGTCGCGGTATTTCACCAGCATCTTCTCCTCGTTGGCCTGATCGGGGTAACCGATCTCGATGCGCATGAGGAAACGGTCGAGCTGAGAGACCGGCAGGGGGAAGGTGCCGGTGAATTCGAGGGGGTTTTGAGTGGCCATGACGAGAAAGGGTTCGGGGAGCGGATAGGTCGTTTTTTCGATGGTCACCTGGCCCGACTCCATCGCCTCCAGGAAGGCGCTCTGGGTTTTGGGGGTAGTGCGGTTGAGTTCATCCGCGAGCAGGATGTTGGTGAAAACCGGCCCCTCCTGAAAAACGAAGCGGGTCTCATTGCGGTCGAAGATGGAGATCCCCAGGATATCGCTCGGCATTAAGTCGCTGGTAAAGGAGATCCGTTGAAAACGGCAATCAAGGACATCAGCCAGGCTTCTAGCCAGGGTGGTCTTGCCGACTCCGGGGACATCCTCGATGAGCAGGTGGCCACGTGAGAGCAAAGCCACCATGACCTGTTGGATGACCTCTTTTTTCCCCAGGATCACGCTATTGAGATAGTCGACCACTTCATGGAAGCGGTGGTGTACGGACAACGAGGGTTCGATGGTGGCGGCGGTAGATTTCATACAGTTAGTCTCCAATCGACCTCACCCCCCCGCCCCCCTCTCCCGCGAGGAGAGGGGGGAGAGGAAACAGCGGAATCCGTCATCTCTACCCCATTCCCACGAGGAGAGGGGGGGAGGGGAAACAGCGGAAACCGTCA
>CAZORO010000780.1:0-2035 GCA_964581845.1 uncultured bacterium | reverse complement strand
TGCCACACAACCGATCTGGACAGTAAAGATGGGGAAGTTGGGGTCGCCGGTATCTTGGCGGACCGCTTCCACGAAGGCGGAAAATTTTGCACCGTAAGCTTTAACCAGATCCTCGGAAGCGGCATCAGACTCACCCTGGTACCAGAGCATCCCGCGAGCCTTTCCTCCAACCGCCTTCAATGCCGCTAGGAAAGAACCATAAAGCGAGTCTCCTCCCTTGGCGCGTTCATTCGGATTCCATTGATCCATTGAGGTTCCGCCATGAGCAACGGGGACCAAACCAACCGGGATTCCAGTCCGTGCCACCATCTGTTTGGCGAAGGGAAGACCCAAGCCCGCACCCTTCGTGGCTTGAGCGGCCGTGTTGTTGGCTTCTTCAAGAGAGGGAAGAGGTTTATCACCTCTCCGGTCGAAGTAATGAATACGGTCCACTGATTCATAGAGACGGTGAATGGGTTCGCGGGCTTCATCCCACTGGTGGCGCATCCGGAAGACATTGATCCTGTCGGAGGGTTCCTCCACACCCACCATGTTGCCCACTCCCTCCATATTGGATTGACCAGCGAGAATCCATAAATCTCCCACCAGGACTCGCTGAATCATGATCTCACCAGCGGCGGCACCATCCTGTCCCTCCAGATTCAGGTGGATGGTGTAAGGGCCTCCCGTGGGAACATCTTTCATCATCCCCTGCCAGCTGCCTCCAGCGGCATCCCCAATCACTACACCATTGAAGGCATCCAGTGTCTTCTCATCGGTAGCGATGGTCGCTTTCACTTTTCCTTCTACCGGAGCTCCTCCCTCCATGTGTAGAGTCACCGTATCCGTAGCACTACGTTGCAGGACTTGGTAATCCGCAAGTCCCTTTAATAGAGTAAAATCACCGGCATTTACGGCCGACACGATTAAAAAACCTCCCATGATATGGAGAAGGAAATGGAACGCCTTGTTCCGGAGGTCGCGGGTAAGCAACATGTTCAGGCCTCCTAGCTGTTGATTTTTCAATGAAAAGAGGCAGATAGAACAGACTCCAGATCCGCCACAAGAAGGACAGCATACCCCAAATTCCACCATCAACCAACTATGCTATAAATCTTCCATTTGGAATGGATCACTTGAGCCATCCCCTTGGCCTTAGTTCTGGCAAATGGCATCATAAAGGGTATCCGTTAGTAACGGGGAGCGAGGAAATACACAACTCAAGAGTCTCAGGAGATTCCATGCCGGATGTTTCAGATCTGGTTCGCGAAGGCAACGATCTTGCGGTAAAAAAGCAATTCGCCATGGCGTTGGAACGGTATCGCGCCGCCGCGGCATTGGATCCCAACAATGCGGAGGTTCATTTTCTGGCTGGTTGCTGTCACTTCAAGATGAACTATGGTCCCGGCGCGAGGGAAGCTTGGCGGCGTGCGCTCTCCATCGATCCGGCTCATGAACGTGCCCGCATCTGGATCCATCGTGTAACCGGGCTTTACGCCCCCAATGCAGTTCCGGCCACCCTTTGATGGCTTGGTTTTTTTATGAACATTATGAAAACGGTCCTTCATTCGCATCGATCTTTCCTTTTGAGAGCTGGTTTGTTCTTTTTTTTCCTTCTGCCGGCCATGTTCTGCCATGGGCAAACCGATCTTCTCAGTGGCATCGAACGATTGCTTGATTCAGGGCGGGAACGTGATGCTCTGCAGACCCTGAGTACTCTCCGTCAGATCGGAGATCCCTCCCTGGTGACACCACGTTTCCTCTTCCTGGAGGCTAAAGCGATGCTGGCAACCGGCTTCCCCAATGAGGCCCGTGCCCAGCTCGAGTCGATCCGTGAGATGCCAGGCTGGGAAAGTCTGATCGATGAGGATGAAATGCTCGCGGTTGAGCTCTCGGTTCTCAAATCACTGGGTCAGCCAGCGGTAGCTCTTAAACTGGTGGAAAACCAACTTCCGCCTCTGGACGAGATCGATCCCCCATATCCTCCCATGGTGACACAGCTGCATCTGGTGTATTGCGACCTGCTTCTGGCCTGTCTCCGGAATGAGGATGCAGT
>CAZORO010000779.1:0-2056 GCA_964581845.1 uncultured bacterium | reverse complement strand
AACTCTCACACTGTCATCCATGGATACCAATCAGGGGATTTCACTCCAGCATCCAGTTATTCCCACAACGGAACCCTCATGGACGATCCTTCAGATTGGGAAACGGGATGTAACCCAGCTTGAGGCTGTGCGCATCTCTCTCAACAAGCCGGATGGAGGGGCTGTGGATGCTGTCTCTCGTGCGGTCTTGCTGCCCCCAACAGGAGAGATGTTGTTTGTGGAACCTGAGGGTCCGTCCAAAAGCGCCTGCTTCGCTATATTCAAGAGTGGCCGGTGGGGATGGAAGACAGATGGTTTACACGGATCGGACATCTTGGAGTACAGAGTTATTTCCGATGCGAAGGTGAGCTCCTCCACGGGGCCTTTTTTCGTTGAGGTCGAGTATTTCTGCGAGGGTGATGATCTAGACACATTCCGGATTGAGGGAGCCACCGAGTCAGCGGTCTACCAACCATTAACAGCATGGATGACCAAACCCGAAGACCGGGGTTGGCGGACTGATAAGTTCCGGGTTTCGCCCATGGTAGAAGCGATGGTCCGGTCTCATACGCTGCGTTGGCTGCGGATTCACTCAGGCCAGGATGGTGACGAAGTCATCCGCTCAATCCGTTTCAACTAGCCGTCTTCTCTTGCTTTCCCATGTTCCCAAAGTGTGAAAAGTGGTCAAAAAGCTTGTGAAAAGGTTGTGAGTGAGAGATCTTTACTACACCGAGCTGATCTTCTATCGAAATGAATAGCTGCCTCAATATAATATCTTAAGCTTAACCATTTGAATAAGTTATATCCTCTTCGTTGACAGAATCCTTCGCCTGTGTTAGGTTCAATTCTGGTAGGAGAGCCAATTACAAAGAACCTGTTCATAGAGGGCAGGGGGAGGAAGGAGGTATGTCCGAATGACCGGTATTGAGGTCGTGGTGGGCGCGGATGAATCCATCGACCAAGTTCTGCGGCGCTTCAAACGCCGTTGTGAGCAATCCGGCCTGAAGGCCGAGATGAGACGGCATGAGTATTATGAGAAGCCAAGTGTGAAGGCGAAGCGCAAGATGGAGCAAGCACGCAGAAATGCCCGCCGGCGGGCGCGCCGTTCCAATTGATTGGTAAAAGGCCCTTGATTCAAGTATGAGATTCGGGCCGGAAGGGAGTTCCTTTCCGGCCCGATTTGATTTTCATGGTCCTCAAACAAGCCCGTTTCGATATCGACCACCTTATCCTGCCCGATCCTGAGTCGATCGAGTTCCATCCTCTGATCTATCAGCACCTCTCCTGGCTCGCGGATGAGAATGAGCGTTATAACATCACCACTGTCCCGTCAGAGAAATGGATAATTCGTCATGTGATTGACTCGATTGCTCCGCTCCATGCAGGATGGATCCCAGGGACAAGCTTGCTTGATTTGGGCACGGGAGGTGGTTTTCCCGGATTGCCACTCGCTCTCCAAGCTCAGCTTCCACGTTTCGTTCTTCTGGATAGCAAGAGGAAGTTAACTGAAGGCCTTAATGGATTCATGATGGGTGTGGGGCTATCGGCACGGGGTGTATCTATGCCGGAACGTGCAGAGACATTGGGACACAGGAAAGGCTTCCGCGAAACCTATGACCGTGTGGTGGTCCGGGCCGTGGCCTCCCTTCCCACGCTGGTTGAATTGGGAATTCCATTCCTAGTTCCAGAGGGAGAATTGTGGTGCTGGAAATCGGACCTGGAGGAAATATCCATCTCGGAGGCTGCGTTCGAACAGCTCAACGCGCGAGTCTTGAGAGCAATAGCCTACCGGCTTCCTGATGAAGACTCGGACCGTTTCATTCTGGCGATAGGGCGGGTGGGCGAGGTTCCGCTAAAGTATCCACGCCGTGAGGGCCTTCCCCATAAGCGCCCGCTTCGATGATTTATGCGTTTATCAACCGAAGTAGAGATTTCATTCGCCTACGCCTTTTGGGGAAAGTGGAATGTTCCACAAGGATCTGGCAACGGTTGACAAATGGTTGAGTGGAGATATCCTCCTTCGCTTGTTGACTTGGGAGGTTCTGTAAAATGGCTACAGGCAAACGTAGAGTTGCGA
>CAZORO010000778.1:0-2061 GCA_964581845.1 uncultured bacterium | reverse complement strand
TGGTGCCGAAGCGGGGACTCGAACCCCGACAGGCGTACGCCCACTAGACCCTGAATCTTCTGTAATGTCTTTTCCCCATTTTTACCACCTTAAGATAATCATTGACAAACCAAGCACTTAATGCTATTCAATACTTGACGGTTTTGACCGTTTTGGACCCTCTTTTCATGAATTCACGTACGTAATGCGTACGTAAAGAATCGACGACTTACGGAGGGGGCGATGGCGATCCAGGCATACTGCGAGAAGTGCAGAGGCTATTGTGACGTGAGTGCGAAGAAGTGCCCCAAATGCGGTGAATTATTCGCCAGGACCCGGCGCAAGTACCGGGTGGATGTGACCGTCAAGGGCAAGCGGGTGACCCGGTTCGCGGACAACCTCACCATTGCTCGGGAACTGGAGGGTGCCATCAAGGGTGACATGGTACGCGGGGAATTCGACATCACGCACCATAAGGTCAAGGTGGTCCCGAAACTGGATGATGTGTGGCGGCGGTTTCTGGAATGGGCGAAGGTCAACAAGGCAAAATCTTGGATGACCGATGACTTCTTCTACAGGAAGCACCTGGCTCCGAGGTTCGGCACAAAATCAATGGACAGCATCTCATCATTCGACGTGGAACGGTTGCGGGCCGAGATGAAGAAGCAGACGACCCCTCAAGGGAAGACGGGCTACAGTGACGCCACCATTCGCCACGTCCTCGTCCTCCTCGGTCATCTTTACAAGAAGGCCAGGGAGTGGAGGCTCTATGCCGGGGAGAACCCCATGGCATCAGTCAAGAAGCCAAAGCTCGACAACAAGGTCACTGAGTTCCTGAGCGCAGACGAAATGGAGCGACTGCTCAAGGTGCTGGCTGAGTGGCCTTCAAGGGACGTGGCGTCGTTCGTACTCGTTGGTCTTTTCACCGGACTCAGGAAAAGCGAGATACGCAAGCTGCGTTGGGAGCACGTTGACCTTGAGAGGAAGACACTCCTCATCGTTGACCCCAAGGGCAAGGAAACCGCTACCATTCCCATCAGCGACCAGGCGGTTGCGGTCTTCAAGGAAATCCCCGTCACATCGCAATTCGTCCTTCCAGGCCCAAATGGGGAGATGAAGCGGACGTTTCGAGACCCCTGGTATCGGATTCGTCAGGCGGCAGGGTTGCCTGCGAATATTCGGTTCCATGGGATGCGGCACAACTTTGCTTCATGGTTGGTGAGTTCCGGGATCGACCTCTACACCGTCTCCAAACTGCTCAACCACAAGGACGTAAAGACCTCCACCCGCTATGCCCATTTGTCGAATGATGCGCTGCGACGTGCTGCAAACCTCGCTGGAGAGGTCCTCTCTGGTCGAGAGGATAGCGGTGCCATCCCGTTCAAGAATTAGCAGACTTCCAGGGGTTAGCCAGGTGTGGCAACAAACCCGAATATCCTTGCCGGGCTTCCCCTGAATTTCTTGCCCGGACCGTGACAGAGGGTGCGAGATGGAGAAAAACGAGAAGAAGACGTTCCTGGAGAAAATCTCTAGAGCCAACGAACTCAGACGTGAATTTTGGACCGAATATAGGAAAGTGCGGAATGAATTCCTTTTGAAGTACCCAGCGGAGGAGTGCAAAAACGATCCTGATTGGCAAGAAGTAGTTCATCTCCTCAATGATCTCTTCCAGCCGCTCATAACTGAAGAAATGAGGCGGGACACCGGGTTGATTCCTGACAGGATTTCCCCTGGTCAGGCGTCCAGATTGCCTCTCGAGAGCCTCTTCAACACGTTTGCCTCCGGCCTTGAATCTCACTTTGAAAATCTTAAACCACATGAGAAAAGGACGCCGTCGGGTATTTTTAGATCCAATGAACTCTGTGTGGTTTGTGGACTCCCGCTTTCGGGCAGACAACAAAAGTTCTGCCAGGAAAAATGTCGATCAATAGCCAAGAGTCGAAAATGGAGGAAAGAGAACCCTGATCAGAAACAACTCGTGAATCTCAAATACCTGGATTCCATAAAACCCGACCTGAAAAAGGGTGCGAGACAAAGCAGGAAGCGGAAGCACAGCTAAACGGTTACCCTGAACACCTTATT
>CAZORO010000777.1:0-2065 GCA_964581845.1 uncultured bacterium | reverse complement strand
CCATTCTTCCCATTACAGGCGGGAACCGATATTCTTTTAGGTGAAGTCCTGAGGGGGGACTGTTGGGTGGTGTAGTATCCACATCGCATGGAACGGAGGGTATCCAGGTGACCAAATTCACAGTACTCACCTCCTTGGGGCTGTGCCTGACGCTTGTTTTGGGTGAAATATCCAGCCAAGCCGCGGACTATTCCCCAGCCGCCACAGCTGATCTTGTCATTTCCTCACAGGGTTATTCGAGGATGACCTTCGATCCGACGGGGACTCGTTTGGCTGTCTCTCTACGGAAAGGGGAAGGCAAAGGCAAGGTTGTTTTCCTGAATGTTCCCGACTTGGGTGTAATCCGGGAGGTGAACACGCAAACAGAACCTCTTTCACTGGCCTTCAACCATCAGGGTGACCTCTTCGCGCTGACTCTTGCCCCAGGTGGCGGGCAGAATCTTGTTGTTCTTGCGGCCACCAATTGGAAACCAGTCTATTCAGACCGCGACATCCCACCCAATCCCACCGCCATCGCCTTTGACCCAGTCGGAGATTTCCTGCTTGTTGGGCACTCAAACCCCCCAGGAATCCTCCGCTTTGTGGTGGGTCCCTGGAATAAGGAGAAAATCCCTTCACTGGAAGTGGATATCCCCTGTGTTTCATTGGCCATCTCCCCGGATGGACGCTACAGCGCGGCTGGTGGTGCCAACTCACGGCTTACCGTGTGGCTCAACGATGATTCGGCACGAGCCCAGACACTGGGTTCGCTAGAATTCAAAGGCAGTGTGAATGCGGTTGCATTCGCGCCCAACTCGAAACTTCTCTCGGCGGGCGACGCATTGGGGAATGTAATGGTGTGTTACTTGACTGCTGATGGGGTCTGGGCTTTGCAAACAGTTTTCACCCTCCCCAGCGGCGGTGTAACTGGTGTGGGTTTTCTGAATGACCTTAGCCTGACCACCTCGAGCTCCGATGGAGTAATCGCACGTTGGGATCTGGCCAACACCTCCCAACCTGTCGAGGCAGTCAACGTCGCGACCCAAGACTCACAAGCCTTCGCGATCGATCCCAGAGGGAAATGGATGGCTGTGGCGGGAGAGAAAATTTCTATCTTCCCACTCGGTTCACCCGTACCCGAACCAGTTACCGAGATGCCCTCCGCCCCCTTCACCATCGTTGAGACAACCCCCCCTGACAAAGCCCCCCCGGTCCCATCGATCACATCCCTTGAGCCTTCACCATCCGCTCCAATTCCAAAACCGGCCTCGGAGGATCATGGCAACTTCCTGCTTTGGCTGGCGTTGGGAAGCAATGGCGGTGATGGGCAGGACTGGATCCAGGCTTGGGCGGCACAGCTTGATGATGGACGTTTCAGCCCTCTGCAACTGGTTCTTCCCTATGACACACTGACCAGCGGAGTCATGCAGTCCAATCTGGGGAACATCGGAAAGGTACTCCAACCGCGCGACTTCAGCGTTTTTTATGCCGCGGCGGTCATCTGTCCCACTAAGGAAAAGGACATCTACCGCCTGTCATTCGGCCCCGGCCCGGAGCAGACAACCAACTTGAATGAACTGTTGAGTGCCCTTCAAACCGCCGCGAGCATCGCGCCCTCGATGTGGTTTCTGGATCTGCGTCCCTCCCCGAAACTTACGGATGAACAGACCGAGTCCATCTTCCGTAATCTCGCGGTGAAGGTCGAACGCAACGATGATGGAACCCGCAGACCACTTGGAGCAGGCTTGTTGGTTCTATCAATGGATGGGGCTTATCCAGATCTGTGGTCGAGTGTATCTGATGGCCTGGCTGGCCGGGCGGATGCGGACCAAGATGGTAAAGTGATGGATCTTGAAATGGTCAGGTTCCTCTCGGAACGTTGCCGGACCGCATTAAGACTTCATATCGTAGGCGAGGCAAAGAACCCCATCCCGGTCCTTCCTGTATTCAGTTTGAAGCGGAATTAGAACACATGGATTCTTGTGGTGTGGAGATCTCACAATAGCCCAGCTCTCACATCAGTTGGCGGGAGAGGGGAATCTTTTTTTCATAGCAACTCCTGTTGTTTTTTTTTGGTACCCCGTAA
>CAZORO010000776.1:0-2073 GCA_964581845.1 uncultured bacterium | reverse complement strand
GACCTCAAGTTCTCAACCCTTCCCTTCGGATCGTGGTCATCCGGTCCAGCAGGCGCGTGGTGAGCTTGGCCCAGTCCTCATGACGCACCGCACGTATCCCGGAAACCGCGTCGGTGACTGTCATCTTGGGACGGACCACAAGGTAAAACAACAGATCCAGGACAGTTCCAATGATGATCGCATCCGCGAGAGTGGAGGTGACCGCCTTGATGATCCTCGACGCAGTGGAGGGGTAGCGCCCCTCGTGGCTGGCCAGCATGGTTCCAGTCACCAGTTGTCCCAGTGTTCTCCTAGCAAAGTAATAAAAGACCAAACGGTAGATGAAGAGCACGAGAAAGACAAACAGGAGGATCTTCAACAACGCGGCGGGTTGAGCAACGAAAACATGCCAGGAACCCGGCGATAAAGTCACGATGAAGTTATAGCCCTCTGGCTTAAGACCCAGATCCCCCAAGAAAAAACGGGTGACATGTGTCAGGTGGAAAAGTCCATCCAGCAAGAATAAGGGCACGAACACAATGAAGTAGTCGAACAGGCGTGACTTGATCCGCCTGGTAAGGGGAGCATCCAATCCAGCAAGGGGGATGGGGTGGGGGAAACGGCCAACGCGTTCCGGAGTGGGGGTGAGGACAGCCGCCTCCTCCATGAGGGAGTCCCAGGTTTCCTCAGCCCCATTCTCCTGCGAGACCGCGGCGAATATCGCCTGGCGTTCGGCTTCGAGGATTTCTTGCAGCTCGCGATTGTTTAAACCTTTTTTCTTCGACATGTTCACCGGATTGTAGCGTAGCGTTGGATGTTTTCCAGACGTTTGGGACCTATCCCCGGAACCGAGGAAACCTCGGCCCAGCTGCGGAACCCTCCCAATTGTTTCCTTCTTTCGATAATCCGCTTCGCATAGGTCTCGCCGATTCCAGGCAGATCCATGAGCTGTTCCAGCGAGGCCGTGTTCAAGTTCACGGGACCTGGCTTGGGCGCGGGGGCTATGAGCGGATGGATTGGCATCGGAGGTTGTGGAACAGAACCCATAGAGTCTGTAGCGGAGGAAGATTGGATCTTTTCACTACTTTCCGCAACAAAGAGGAACTGACGGATCGATTCGAGCTTACGGGGCCCGACCCCGGAGATCTGGTCCAAGTCCTCGACCTTTGCAAAGGGGCCATGCTGATCCCTGTAAGCGAGAATGCTGTCAGCCAGCGAGGGACCAATTCCCGGAAGCTCAATGAGGTCAGCCCGTGTCGCTTTATTCAGGTCATGTTGTATCACCTGGGGTGGAACCGGAGTGGCGCTCCAGTCGATGGGAGGAAGACGTTTATTCTCATCCGCATGATGAACCGTAATGGGATATTGGATCTTTTCAGGAAGAAGCCGAGGAATGAGATTCCCCCCCGCAATGAGGACGAGGAGCAAGGCAATGAGAGCGGCCTCAATCCTTTCCAGACGGAAGCGAGGCTTCTCCGGTTCTGGATCGGGAGTCAGGTCCTGCAACTCGTCAGTGTTCATAAACGGATACCCCTCGCGTTGGGCAGTCTTGATCAGAGAACATTCTACTTAAGAATCACACCTGGAAAAATGTGGTTTCCTGAGGAACTAGATGGTGACACCCCTCCTCGAAATATCCCCCTCAGGGTGTGAATGGCAAAAACTTGGTAGGCATGGTTAACTGGAACAATGGTTTCCTGACCCAATATATGGACCAGCCGCCATTCCCACATGACAATACTTTGGGCCCCTAGTTTCATTCCACTATACTCCGCCATGCCTTTCAGAGACCTCCCCCAACTAATCAGGTGGAATAGACTACTCATAATCGGCGAGAACAGGGAGAGAGGTGAAAAGGGGCAGTGTCATTTGCATCACCAAACAAGTGGGTGACAGAATGGCATATAATATCGGAGTGCGAAACGTATCGGACCGTGACTGTCAGCCACGGGATGCTCCCCCCTGGAGAAGATCCGGGTCTGGTAATGTGGGGTACAACCTTCATGGTATCCACAGGTTTGTTTCTCCTGGCAAGGGCTATAATGTACAGGATTCTATCCGAAGTTGCGCGAGGTGAGAGCGCGCATTTCGGAT
>CAZORO010000775.1:0-2076 GCA_964581845.1 uncultured bacterium | reverse complement strand
TAGGTCCGTTCGGTTCAGGAAGGTTCCCTTTTTGGAAAGACATCGCCTATTACGCCCTTAATCATAGAAAAGGAACCGATGCGGCATACCTAACAAGAACGGATAGAATACAAAGATCCATTCTCCAGATGAAGTATGCACGGTTGCTTAAAGAGGGTCTCTACGAAAACGATTCGCTTTACATATTCGATACTGAAGAACATTATCAGGTTTTCTTGCGTTTTTTTTCCAAAGAAGAGACTCAGCATCATTTATTTACACAGATTGATAGTTTTTGGATTTTTGCACCAGAGTGGAATCTCAGAGTGACTCGAGCGTCATGATTCCGGATTCTCTCAGGTTAATTATTAAATGTGATACTTATAAAATATATTAAAATTAAGTCCTCGCTTTCCTCATCACCAAAAAGGATCTTACCAGTAACGGCTCCTCTCGGCATGTGATATTGGAAACGAAGCAAAATTGTATTCGCCCATAAGCTGGTTTAAAAATATGTTTACAATGTCCTCCCCTCCACTTGAAAACCAAAAAGACTCGGGTCAAAGAGTCCAGCGTGTTTTTACGATTCTTGGCATTAGCAGTTTTATTTATTTATTCGACGGTTTATGGGGATTTGGTCATGACCTAAAACTATTCATTGTAGTCGTATTGTGCGGCTTGAGTGTGTTGGTTGGAGCGGTATTGCTCAACAGGTTTTCATTCACGGCAATTATTGGTCTACTGCTCTGCTCAATAGTCCTTGGAAGCATCCTCGCCGAGTGTCTCATCAGGTTTTGCCTAATGGAACCCACTCCGCCAGAAAATGACAAAGGATTCCAAAAACTTATCGCATCCACTTGGCCTCGGGAAGTCGAACCTATCAAGAACGATAAGGTTTTCCGCATACTAGGTGTGTGTGACTCCTTTGGGGTTGTGGGGATAGAAAAAAACTACCACTGGATTCTCGAAAAATCGCTCAATGAGAAAGGGATCCCAGTTGAAGTTGTTAATTTTTCGGCCTGTGGGTATGAGCCCATAGAGGAGCTCACGCTTGTTCGAAGATTTGCATCGCGATACCACCCCAACCTTGTCTTGCATGGTCTTTACCTGGGGAATGACCTTAGGTATGTCAAGGTCAATGCGGATCGAGTTCTCATTACAAAAAAACCTTTTCTCCGTTTCTCTGGCCGTTACTTACTCCGTCCATGGTACCATCTAGTTTTCCGCTGGGCACGCTGGCAAATGAAAGCACTTCCCGGAATTGTGGTGCGTTTCAAGGAGCGGCTTGCGGGAGTACCCGTCTCGAATCCTCTCGAGGAGGAGTTTTACCAGACGGAGATCCGGAATCTCCAGGCTTGCCAGAAGGGGGCTCCTGAGCGAATGAACTGGGATGCGGTACTCGAATTAATCCATCAGATTCAAGATGAGGCAGGCAATATGGGAGCTGACTACTCAATGGTGCTTCACCCAGACCAATGCCAAGTCGATTCAGTCATGTTTGATTACATTATGAAGAGATATGGGATGGATCCAGCCGATTACGATCTTGACCAGCCACAAAGGTTCCTGAAAGAGGATTGTGAACGGAGAGGAATCCCTTGCCATGACCTGACCCCAATGCTCCGTAAAGAAGGTATGGGAGGAGGGCTGTATTACCCTCTTGACATTCATTTGAACGAAACAGGAAACCGACTCACGGCAGAAGGCATCGAGGAATTTCTACTTTCACAAGGGCTGGTTCCCGTCCAAGCCGGAACACCATGACCTTACAAAAAGTTGCTCATAGCTTCATGCGCTTAATTTCCCAGTTGGAGATGGGATGAGTCCTACCATTTTTCTGGTCTGCTTTTCCGGTTGGGATGTTGGCTTGCCGGTGCAAAGTGCGTATGATTTGCATTCGTCAGTGGGAGAAATGTGATAGAATGCGCTCTATTAAGTGCTCCACCCTGACCCGAAACGGGAGATTACTGTCTTTGCCTTGAGGCCGTGTCAAGATGAAATTCTGGAAAACCGCCGTCATGCGAAATGCGGGCAAGAATGTTGTCTCAGCCAACCGTGGAATGACACGCCTTTTCTATAATGTGATGGGAAGGTTTT
>CAZORO010000774.1:0-2089 GCA_964581845.1 uncultured bacterium | reverse complement strand
ATTCCCTCGTTGTCCCTGATGGAGCGCGCGGGATGGAACGCCGCCTCCCTTTGCCGCGCGGCTGGTAATCTGACCGCCGCGGAGAGCGCCTATAAACGTGCCCAACGGCTCCTGGAACAGACTAACCCAGTCGATAGTGTGGCACTTGCCACCACTTATTATGAACTTGCCGGAATCCGGCGGCTTTCTGGTAAACTGAGCGACGCCGAAACCCTCTACCGCAAAGCTCTACGTTCTTGGGAAAGGACCCTTGGCCCTTCGCACAGTCTGGTCTGTTCCGCTTTGAATGGGCTGGGGCTCCTCCATATTGAATTGCAAGACTGGAGCGAGGCCGAAGCGAATCTGAAACGGGCCATTTCAATTCAACGCCGGACACTCCCCAGTTTCCATCCCGAAACAGCTGCCACCCTTTACAACCTCGGACGCCTCGAATACGCCCGTGGAAACTACCTCGCCGCGGGGGATTACTTCACACAATCCCTGGAAATCCGCGAACAGGTTTATGAGGCGGGTCATCCATTAATCGCCAAGACCCTTGCGGGTTTGGGCACCGCGAGTTGTGCGGCTAATGATTTGAATGCGGCGGAGTCTGTGTTCCGAAAAGCGCTGACTCTCCTGGAGTTAACCAGCGGTCCGGATCATCCCGAGGTGGCGGTGATTCTCGACAATCTCGCGGGGATCCTTTTCCGCCGGGGTGAAATCAACGAAGCTGAATCCCTTAATGCGCGGGCTCTTGCTATTTTCGAGAAAGTTTATGGACCCAATGATCCCCGTGTAGCTGTCTCGCTGACCAACCTCGCCAGAATCTACTTGACTCAAAGCTGTGAGAAGGAGGCGGAGGGAACCCTTCGTGTCGCTATTGATATCCTTGAGGGAGCTCAGGGGCCCCATCATATGAACCTGATCTCACCTTTGACCGCTCTGGGAAGATTGCTTAAGGCACGTGGCGAGACCACCGAGGCCTCGAAGTGTCTTCTACGGGCCCACCAGATCGCTGTGAACACATGGGGGCCAGATCATCCGGAGACAAAAGCTATCGAGGAAGAGAGTGAACCAACCGGGGCTCCAATCAGGGAATGGGGAGAAGCGTTATTTGCGCTTGGAAGGGAAGACATAGGCGACACCGCCGCGGCTTAACCAGGCTTTCGAGAAGTCCTGTGGGTCCCAACGTAGATACGCGCCCCGTTCTTGGGGCAGATGGGGATCATGGGTGATGGGGTATCCCTGCTCATCAATCCCTAGGAGAACCAACAGGTGTCCCTCGGTTGGGGGGTAGGGTGGCTTTTTCAACTCCCCCTCTGAAAATGCGATTGAGACCACAAGGGGGATTCGCTTCCGCAGATAGCTCACCGCTTCCCGCCATCCACCGATGAATTCAACCCATCCCTTCATACCCAGCTGGTAGGCCGCATGAACCGCTAAGGGCCAGACTCCATAGATCTTGTATCCAGGATGATATGACAGCTGCACCACCTCAAGAGGTTCCACCTCGATTCCAGCTCCCCGCAAGACCATATTCACTGAGGTGGGAGAACAGATCTGCCCCCCAATTCCAGGATCAAGGTCATGCTGGCAGAGGAAGGGGAGGGAGATTGGAGCGGCTGGCTGAGGAACCTCGCCAGGAATCTCTGCCACAGAACGCGAAAGCCGCAACGTCGAAAGGTAAAGGGACCGGAGCGCGGGGCTGGGCCGATTGGCGGATTCCCGGCCTAAGAGAACGCTGAGTTGAAAAGTGTTCAGGGTTTCCTCAGAAAGAAGCTGATCGATCTCCCAGCGTATCCGGGAGTCTTTCTGCACGTTCTTTGCTAGTTTTGAGGATTCGCTTGAGAACCAGGGGGTCCAGCAACCATTGGCACGAAGTACCCTAAATCCAATGCGATAGGAGGTTCCCTCTGGTTGAAGGAGATTCCAGGAGGGTACTGCTCGCTGGAAACCTTGAGGAATGTTGATAGGTGGGGTGGTTATCCATCCCTGACATGATCCTGGAACAAGAACGAGATCCCTTGCGCTTCGAAGACAGAGGCAAGTGCATCCCTCGTGGCAAGTGGCAAGCCAACGAGCGGATAACTTACACAGTGAACTGCTCATG
>CAZORO010000773.1:0-2093 GCA_964581845.1 uncultured bacterium | reverse complement strand
AACACCATATTGATTCCCTCCCTTTGCTATTTGGAGGGGGTCCACCAGGTCGGTGCCTGCCGGATATGCGTGGTGGAGATTGAGGGGATGCGGACTCTCCAAGCTTCTTGTATGACTACCGTGCAGGAGGGGATGAAAGTCAAGACAAACACGGCCAGGGTGCACGCCGCTCGCAAGATTCTCTATGAGCTGATGCTCTCCGACCATCCGCGCAATTGCTTGAGCTGTTATCGCAACCAGAACTGTGAATTTCAAAGCTTGGGCGAACTCATCCGCATCTCCGGCTACCGTTTCGAGGGAGAAAAGTCCAAAACACTGATCGATATTTCCAGCCCGTCAGTTTTCCGTGACAGCTCCAAATGTATCCTCTGCCGCCGTTGCGTGACAGTCTGCAACCAGGTTCAAGGTGTGGGGGTGATGAATGTCCAGCACCGCGGTTTCAAGTCCATTGTTGGACCGGCGGATGGACTGGCTTTGAACACTACGAATTGCACCTATTGTGGGCAATGTGTCTTGGTTTGTCCTGTTGGTGCACTCATGGCGCACGATAACACCAGCGATGTGTGGGAAGCTCTGCATGACCCCAACAAGCGTGTGATTGTCCAGACTGCACCTGCCATCCGTGCAGCTTTGGGTGAGGAGTTTGGTTATCCCCCCGGAACCTCCGTGACAGGCAAAATGGTGACTGCTCTGCGTGAAATGGGATTCGACGATGTTTTTGACACCAACTTCGCCGCTGACCTGACCATCATGGAGGAGGGAACCGAATTCCTGCATCGCGCCAAAGAGGTCTTGGTCAATGGCGGCAATGCTGTTCTTCCCATGGTGACCTCCTGTTCGCCCGGCTGGATCAAGTTTGTTGAACATGAATTCCCGGATCTACTGGATCACATCTCTACCTGTAAATCTCCCCAGATGATGATGGCCGCGGTGCTGAAAACTTTCTATGCTGAAAAGATTGGAGCCGATCCAAAAGATATTTATGTGGTCTCAGTTATGCCTTGTACCGCCAAGAAGTATGAGGTTACCCGTCCAGAAATGTTCATGGATGGTTTGCCCACTTTGGATGTTTCCATCACCACGCGCGAGCTCGCACGCATGATCAAAGAAGCGGGAATCGATTTCCAGGAGCTTCCAGAAAACAAGTTCGATGATCCACTTGGATACTCAACTGGAGCTGCAGTCATTTTTGGTGCCACGGGTGGAGTCATGGAAGCTGCTATTCGTACGGTCTATGAGCTGGTCACTGGACGGCCAGTGCCATTCGAGAATCTGAACATCACACCAGTCCGTGGACTCGAACAAGTCAAGGAGGCGGAGCTGAAAATCGAGGATACCAAGCCTGAGTATGCATTCTTGGAGGGTTTTACAGTGCGTGTTGCTGTCACGAGCGGTCTTTCCGGTGCCAGAATGCTCATGCGGCAGGTCAAGGCGGGAATCTCTCCCTACCACTTCATCGAGGTGATGGGTTGCCCGGGCGGATGCTTAAGCGGTGGCGGACAGCCCAGACCTACCAATCGGGCCATCCGTGAGGCACGAATGCGGGCGATCTATGCCGAGGATGCCGGTAAGGAGAAGCGGAAGTCGCATGAGAATCCTTATGTGATAAAGCTTTATGAAGAGTTTCTCGAGAAGCCATTGGGACATAAATCTCACGAGCTTTTACACACCCATTATGTGAAGCGGGGAAGATTCAACCAGTTTGTTTCGTAGTTTGTTCAGGTTGGCTGGTAGGAAAGGCAGTAATAATGGTATCAAATAAAAGTAAGAGCAAATTCATTGATGAGGCTCAGATCGCGGCGGTGCTTGATGCCAGCCGGAGGCCAGAAACGCAACAGGTCAAAGAGATCCTCGGAAAAGCACGTGAGCTCAAGGGCCTGAACCCAGATGAAGCGGCTGTTTTGATGTGGGTAAGCGATCCGGAACTCTTGGGTGAAATGTTCCACACCGCCAAGGAGATCAAGGAGATCATCTATGGACGGAGGTTGGTCCTTTTCGCGCCGCTCTATATCTCCAACCTTTGCAATAATGAATGCTCCTACTGCGCATTCCGTGTCAAAAACAAGGAGGTTCGCCGCCGCGCATTGACTCAG
>CAZORO010000772.1:1441-2098 GCA_964581845.1 uncultured bacterium | reverse complement strand
TGATAGCCACGGTCCCGGAGTTCAACTCCAGGGCCAGCTGGTTCAAAATATTTTATTTCTGTTACGATGAACCTCAAGGCCCGCTGTTGGCCACCCCTGGCGAAGGCTTCTCCACCCATTCACGGACCTCGAAGTAGGCGATCAGGCCGGTCTCGCCCAAGGCTTCATCGTAATGAAACTGGCCATTTCCAGACACATTGACCTTGCCTCCGACAACCGCACCGAAAACATTACCACCGCCGGTCAAGGTCACCTCGGCATTGGGGGCATAAATCGCGCCCGCGAATCCAGCTCCACCATTCACTTTCACATCGGTATTGATGTTTCCACTTGAGTAGACCAAGAACTTCTCCGGAGGACCCGCTCCACCGTTGTTGATGACTGTCCCACCGGAAAAGTCCAAACTTCCATCGGTAAAGATCACAACATAGTCGTTGATGATGAGGTTGGAGTTGCCATTCAAAAGAGCGCTAGAAAGGTAATAGACCTTGGGATTCTCTTTAGTGCCGCCTGGGAGGGTCAGAGTGGCTCCTGCTTGAAGACTCACGGATTTATTACCAGGGTTGTAAGCATTGACCAACTGGCCATTTGACTTAACCGCTGGGGGGATCTCGGCGTTGTTGTTGACTAATTTGGCCATCTCGACAGCATCGGAAA
>CAZORO010000772.1:0-1431 GCA_964581845.1 uncultured bacterium | reverse complement strand
GGTTGGGTAGTCGTGGCACCTGCTTTATTACCCACGTATTTTTTACCTGGGTTTAATGAATTTACCACCTGGCATTTTGAATTACCGGCTGGGGGATCTCGGCGTTGTTGTTGACTAATTTGGCCATCTCGACAGCATCGGAAATACCCGGCATGTCGATCTGAGTCATGCCACCCTCAACCTCACCCGTGATTTCGGAGTTCTGGCCTATAAGCACAACTGAACCACCTGCGCAGGCATCTCCATCGATGATGGGATTTCCATTGAGCAGGATGTCGCCATTGGATCCTGAATCACCATTGTTTGAGGAGTTGGTGGCAGGGTTATAATGGCCATTCCGGGAGTCGTAGCTGTCGACCACTGTAGTACCGCCCAGTTCCAAATCCTGGTCACTAAATAAGCCTAAGGAGAAAATAGTCCGAGCCTTGGCGAGAACCTGAACCTGGCGGACCTCGCTGCCAGGACTATCAATGGCGGGAACCCCCGCCACCGCGGTGATGGTGGGCTCACTGTGACTGGTGACCGGGAAGGGATAATAAGTTCCCGCTCCACCCAGGTTGATCTCCGTGCCCAGTGGAATCGGATCCTGGATGCTCATCCGGACTTCAGCAATGGGCTGGTTATCGGCATCAGTGAGCGGGATCTTGGGGTGAACATAGAGATCGGGGTCGGAGGTATTCCACCCCGCCCAGGTCTTGGCCTTATCGTAGGAGAGATGCCACACGGCTTGTTCAATTCCCGCCTCCGAAGCATGCAGCGCGGTGATAAAACGGCTTTCGCGGTAGGCATTAGCGTGTTGGAAGACAGCCCGTTGGATAACGGTGGGGATGATCAGGGCGATGATCATGGTGAGAAAGAGGGCCATCAACATAGCGGCGCCTCTTTGGGGGGAATGGAGTATGGGAATATCAGGCTGTGACTTCATGATTAGTCTCCTCAGGATGCCGGCGAGTAGGGCGAGGCTGGAGTCTTCAGACCTAAAGCTTTCTTGTTACGCATGGTGCCAGCACCCATGGTGGCGGCGATAGTGACATCCATCCGGCTACGGTTCATGCTGTCGATAAAGGACCGGAGAGTTGGAAAGTCCATTCCCATATCCAGAAGTTGGTCAAGGACAGTCAGGTCAGGGTAATCAGAGCTCTCAACATTCGTGCCCTGTGGAAGGCGTAGACCAGTTTTCCGGCCACTCACCACCACCACCTCTAGGTCCCGGATCACGGTGAGGTTGGTGACTTGCGCGATGGGTTTGCCTCCATAAAGGAAGCCCAGCGCCACAATCGAGTCATCCACAATATCCGTATCGAGAGGTTCTTCATCCTCTTCCCCCGCCCAGACTTGACGAATCAAACCATGCTGGCTAATACCAGTTCTGATGGTATATGTCACGAATTGGAATTGATCGGCCAGGATCTCTCCTGTAGCGCTCAAAAT
>CAZORO010000771.1:0-2111 GCA_964581845.1 uncultured bacterium | reverse complement strand
CACCCCCACCCTCCCCCGCAAGGGGGGAGGGAGAGATAAGCCCCCTCCCCACTTGCGGGGGAGGGTGGGGGTGGGGGGAGCTCGTTCTAGAAAAGCGAAGCTTGGTCCTCCTTTTTCGTTGGAACGGACGTGGATAATTTCACACTGATCTGATCGAGAAGCTTGATGATCGACCATTTGCCGCGGCCATACTCCTCACAGAGGATCACGACAGTCTGTTTCTTGTTTTTCCCTTCAGACATCAGCTCATGATACCGATCCAAAAGGGCCTTCTTCTCCGCCCCGGACCAGGCCTTGCCACGGTTCTCCACGGTTCTTTCCTTGGGGATCCTTAACCCTGGCAGCAAGAATCCTGGCTTAAGTGCTTTGAGTTCCATGATCTGATGCTTGAAGGCATGGGAGATCATCTCAAACCCTCCCGCGCGCCTCCCCAATCCAACTGCGGTCTTGGCGGTGGAGAAACTCCCAAGGAACAGGTCAAAGACCATGTCGCCTTCATTACTACTATACTGAATGATCTTGGTCAGCAGATCAGTGGGGAGTTCGTTCTTGTTCTTGGCCTTGCCAGGTTTGTACTCCCGGTTGATGATCCAAACATCCTCGCGGTCCTGGTAATTCAGGGACCCACCATCCTCAGCGGGTTCATCCAATCCATACCGGCAGGAGGTGTTGAAGGTCACCTTCCCGCCCGGTTTGGTGTAGTACAGGATGTGGTAATGCGAGGAGACATATTTATTGCGTGTGAACACTCCGAAGTTGTATCTCCAGATCAGGTGGTTCCTCTCGATCAGCGGTGTCTCGGCCAGGGCATTGAGGATATGGATCAGATGGGTGTAGCCCGAGACAATGTAAATAGAGCCCCCGGGACGCAGAATCCGGTGCGCCTCTTTGATCCACTCGCGGCTGAAGTGGGGATACTCCTTGGCGGGAACCTCGATGTACCCGTCGATCACAAACTCCTCTTTACGGTTGTAGTGCTTGTGGAGTCCCTCGCCCCCGATGCCATAGGGCGGATCGGTGATGATCAAGTCTACAAAGTCATTGGGAATGTGTTTCTTGCATCCCTGGATACAGTCCTCATTGAAGAACAACTCGAACTTACAGTCCCCCATGGCTTTCATTCCCCTGGATGGATATATGGAAAAGGGGGGTGATTATCGAACCACCCCCCTTCGCTATCCGGTTATAGAAGAGGATCGTTCAACGGCCAGCGGCGGCCTTTTTCTCCTTTTTCAGCTTCCGCTTCTCCTTGGGATCATGCTTGGCAACCTTCTGTTCTTCTCGCTTGCCCTTATCCTTTTTCCCTTTGTCTCCCATTTCAGTTTCTCCTCCAATCAAAAATGAATAGGGCCAGACTCTGGCGCGGGAAAACTCTTGGTCCCCCATTTTTCTTCCCAGGAATTATCATAACCAGATGAGACTGTTTGACAACGTGGTAGCTTAAGAAACCAGGTCCCGGGGCTAGAAATTCTCTTTTCCGAAGAGCCGTCCCTTCGAGTAGGCCTTGGTGAGCATCAGGTGTCTCTCTCCTCTGGTCACCTTGCCAATCTTGCGTTGAGTGATATCCCACAAATAGATCGAGACAAGGTCTTCAGACAGAACCTCATCACATCTGGTCAAAAATGAGGCTGATATAACTCTCCCCAACCTTCTCCAGAGGGCCCTCGGGCACAATATCCGGAAAATCAGGTAAGCATCCCCAAAAGCGTTCTATGAATCCATCCGGCCAGTCTCTCTTATTGGCTTCATCAACCAGCCGGATTGTCACTTCCAGCTTCTGTTTGGTGAGTGATTCGGGAAGGGTAAGACAGAGTTGATCTGACTCAGTTTTCACAATACGGCGATAGGCTTCCATCAAATCTCCTCCCCGGCTCGTTGAACATCTATACCTACACTATGGAACGGAGAAGACGAACCGCAACACCACAGACTTGTACACGAGTCCTTTCGCTTTGACCAAGAAAACAGATTAGCGCTAGAATGAGCCCAATGGGAGGTCTAATGATGCCAGTTCACATGAATATCGACCGTAAGCTACTCAAGGAAGCACGCCAACTCGGAAAGCACCGG
This sequence comes from uncultured bacterium, assembly GCA_964581845.1. Classification (GTDB taxonomy): domain Bacteria; phylum Hinthialibacterota; class Hinthialibacteria; order OLB16; family OLB16; genus OLB16. The sequence goes on along the minus strand of CAZORO010000771.1, from coordinate 41 downwards.
ACCTCCAAAGACGCACTCGACGCAGCGCTCATGGAATATGT
>CAZORO010000770.1:0-2117 GCA_964581845.1 uncultured bacterium | reverse complement strand
GGGTGGGGTTGGGGGTTCGGGGCTCGGGGCTCGGGATTCGGGGGGTGGGGCTCGGGATTCGGGTAGGGTGGGGCTGGCCCCACCGGAAGAGAACGGGGCAGAAACCGGAGTACCGGCGCAAAGAACTCTGTTCTGATAGAGAAGGTTCCGGTAGCTGTCCGGTGTGTGCTAAGAGGAGTAGGATTTTGATATAGAACCATGGGAGGAATTCATATGCCGACATTGAACCTTGAGGTTGAGGAATCGCAGATTGTTGAGTGGATCAGGCAGCTCCCAGCCGAATCGAAGCAATCCATTCTCCGCGCATTAGTTCCTCATCTGGACACCTTTGAATCACTTGTGGATCGAGGAGAAGAGCGTATCCGGCGGATCAGTGCCAAGAGGGGATTGGTCTGGGACGGACTTTCCGAAGGTGAGAGGATGCGTTTGGTGGACGATATCCTACATGAGTCCTGATCGTGGCTGAGAGAGTTGTCTTGGACACCAATGTTTGGATCTCTGGTCTGCTTTGGCGCGGGAATCCGCACCGCTGCCTTCTCCTGGCGAGGTCGGGTGTTGTTAGACCGGTCTACTGCCAGGCGATGCTGGAGGAGCTGTTGGAAAAACTGCGGTCTTCCTTCAACTTCCCGGAAGAAGACCTGCAGATTGTAAAGAATGAGTTTGTGGAGACGGGGGAGAGAGTGGAGATTGGAGGTGGTCTCCGTGTTGTTCCGGAGGATCAGGATGATGACAAGTTTATCGAATGTGCGCTGGCTGGGAGCGCGACCATCATCGTCTCCGGAGACAAGCATCTTCTGAGGGTAAGAGCCTACGAGGGGATCAGGATGATGTCCCCAACGGAGTTCATTCAGAGCATTTCTGGGGATTCGAGGTAAGTTGCGGCCACCCAATGATCCAAGTTCGACAAGGACTCCAGCCATGCCTATCAACCCTATTCAGTTTGCCCACCAGGTTTGCGATGAGTTCCTGCGCTATCTCTATTCTGCATTCCCGTTGACGGACCCTGATCTCGCCTATCAAGCAAAAGAGATGCTCTCGCGGCCCTCCTCGTTGGATATCCCGCTGGTAAGGGGGCCTTATGTCTCCCTGTCGGAGGCTTTTGCTCAAGGTGAGTCATTGGAGGGACTTGTTAAGCAAGGACACCTGCACCGGGTCATGCCCTCTCTGATCGGTTACACCCATATGTGGAAGCACCAGCAGGAGGTGTTCGAGGCATCACGGAGGGGGGAGCATGTGTTGGTCTCGACGGGAACCGGCTCCGGGAAGACCGAGAGTTTCCTTTACCCAATCGTCGACGACCTCCTGCGGGATCGGGATAAAGGGGTCTTATCCGGCCTCAAGGCAATCCTGGTTTACCCGATGAACGCACTTGCCAACGACCAGCTCGACCGTCTGCGCGAGATGCTGGCGGGAACTGGGATCACTTACGGCCTGTGGACCGGATCAACACCCGACACGGACGCGAAGGTTTTTGCACAGAGGTTCGAAGGCTCCTCACGCCAGGCGTATCTTGAGGAACGCACCCGCAGACGTGAGGAAGCACAGCGGGAGGACCGTGCCCTGCAGCCACTCGTGCCGCATGAGGAGTGCTGTTCGGAGGATGACATCCGGAAGCGGAAGCCACGCATTCTGCTGACCAACTACCGTCAGCTGGAAATTCTACTGACACGGTTACCGGATGTCCTGATGTTCGCGGAGGCTCCCCTCAAATACCTCGTTTTCGATGAGGCGCACACCTATAGCGGGGCGGCCGGTGCTGAGGTGGCCTGTCTCATCCGCCGTATCCGCCTTCTGGCCAACAAGCCTCCTGATGAGGTGATCTGCATCGGCACCTCGGCCACCTTGACTTCTCCCAGTGAAGAGGATGATGACGAGACCGCCGCCAAACGGTTCGCTTCACGATTCTTTGGAGTCGACCAGAACAAGGTGACTCTGGTTGGCGAGTCCTATGTCCAGCATGATTGGCCGAGACAGCGGTACCGTCCGAACCGGCCTGATGGGGATGGCATGGAACGGCTACGCGGGCTCCTTTCGATCCTGACTGAACCGGTTGATACGGCAGCACTCAAGCCCCTGGTCGAAGAAATCACGGGAGGAGTCTTTGAACCCGCTTCGGA
>CAZORO010000769.1:0-2120 GCA_964581845.1 uncultured bacterium | reverse complement strand
ATCATGGCCCAGAGTAATGCCGCGGCGAATAGGACCGCTACGATTCGAAGCGCTGTACCGCCTACTTCATGGTCCATGGCATAGAATTCGACCTTCGCATCCGCGTGAAGCTTCCGGAATGTGATGGGGTTTCCCTCGCGGGGGAACCGCACGGGGATGGAATAGGCTCCAGTGGCGGCGGGACTCACCTTTACCTGTAGCGGTGAAGGTTCCTCCATTTGTTTGGCATGATCCACCTCTGGACTGGGTGCCGCTCCAACCACACCTCCCACCAGTGAGGTTGTTTCCGGCATGGATTGTGGCTGCAGTGGGACTTGCATCGCTCCGGGTGGCTGTAGAATTTGGCCAGCCCCCGCGAACCGTTCCCGGCGTTGAGAGAATCGATCGTCAAAGGAGGTCTCCTCGCTCTGTAATCCCAGATCCTTCACAATGGCCTCATTAGAGATGTTGACCTGGGATTCATAGAGATCTTGTTGTGTACTTGATTGGGATAGGTTTAGGTATCGGGAAGCCTTACCGCGAGGGTGGGGGAGGCCTTTTTTATCTACAGATACTGGCACACCAAAGAAGTACGCATTGGAACTGATCTGTTGGTATTCAACGCCTTGTTGTGGTGTCGATGGAGCGGGTGTTGGGGAAAGGATATTGGAGAACCAGCTCCTTTCCTGGCCACCAGCGGCGGAGCGTTGAAACCTGGTTTGAGGGAACTTAGCGGCTTCCTCGCGCGTCTGGACCTCCCGCTGGAGGCTTTCCACCCTGGCTCGGAATTCCTTCCCTTCCTCTTGTTGGATGTTGTTCAATATCTTCTGGCTTGCTTTACCGGCCTCTTTTTGGATTCCTCCCGCCTTTTTACCCAGACGGCGGTTGCTTTGAGCCTCCTGTAAAACATCCCGTCCTAGAAGCTCATTCTGTTGTTCCTGAACCTGCGCGCTGGCCTTCTCGTAATTCTCATAGGCGCGTTGACGGGTGCTGAGGTCATAGTCTCCCACAATGAGTGCCTTGAGTTGCTGGCGTTCCTCCTCCAGGCTGGTGAGTTTCGAGTAGTCACGCAGAGTCTGCGTGGTCTCCTCCATGTTGCCTCTCAACCAGTAGGGCTCATAATCTTCCGGCACATAAAAGGTCCATAAAGTCTGGGCAACTGGAATATCAAGGATTCTGGGTCCTACGAAAGCCAGGCTGTTGAGAGGGTTGAGGGGACCATTCATCTTATGTCCATACACCACCTCGATTACGAAAGAGAGTTGGCCAGGCGCGGTCTTGATGAGGGGAACCAGCAAGATGTTTTCACCATCACGTTCGGTCGAATTGGCGCCGGAGGCTTGCCCTGCCACATTCAAAGAGAGTAAATCAGCACCCTTGGGGAGTTGGATGGAGAGAAACTGCAAAGCTTTGTTGGAGATGCGGATACTGGCCTGGGTCAGGCAGGTTCCATCACGGCGGATGAGGGTTTCCATGTCCACCCAGTCGATCAGCGCATCGAGGGTTTCCGCCGAGACCGTTCGTGCGAGATCCAATTCAAGATTCCAGTCGTCACGGAACACCTTGAAGCTGTCAAGGATGCCGGTTACGCGGGGAAGGAAGGGAATATCGGAACGTTGAGCCCTTTCTAGAGCCCCTTTGGGTTGGACCTTGAGTTCGTAACTGGAGTCATTCGCGGTGAGAAGGTACCCATTGGATCGTTCAGCGCCTGGGAAAACGAAGTGGGGTACGGAAGCGGGTCCTTGGATCGGAACTTCATATTTGAGAATCATGGAGGTCTCGCTGAAAATCTCGGAGTCCATCTGCACCTTGTACCGTCTCGACTCACCCTCAATCTGCGAGGAGACTTCCCTGACCAGATCTCCCGTAACCTCGATCTCTCCCAATACGGCTGGTGCCAGGAACTCCCAGGTTCTCAGAGAACCCTGCAGGACTTTCAGTTGGAGATGGGTCGAGTAAGAAATCCAGGTTTCGTGAGCTTCAGCGAGAGTGACCCACACCACTCCATTCCTGAGCGGTGTCCGGTCGAGACAGAACTTGGCCGAGAAGTTTGGGATCTCGGCATGGTATGCGAGTTTCTTCTCAAGAGGCGGGGTGACCATCAATTTACCACCCACTTGGCATTGTCCCGCTGGGGTCTG
>CAZORO010000768.1:0-2122 GCA_964581845.1 uncultured bacterium | reverse complement strand
GTTTCCATACCAGCTCCGAGGTCAGAGCCTATATCCACCAGATCGGCTTTGAGATCGATGAGGCTTGCTCCCAGCTCTCCGATGTGCCACCTCCGGTGTTGATTCATATGTCGGAACATGCCCTAGTGGCCGTCTGCCGCAAACCCTTGGAACCCATTCCATGAGGAAATACAAGTTTGCCGGAATCCTTACTTTGTGCGGGGTTTTGCCCCTCGCACTGGCCCAGCCTCCCCTTCCCCGGGAATGGGAGCCTCTTGTTATTGCACGTGTTCAATATTATGGCGGGGACTATTACACCGATCCGACATCACTTCCCAACCTCGCGGCATTCGCAACTGGAAACACCGGCACCCCATGGCATGCCTTGGATGGTTCGGTGTCCTTGCTGGATCCAAATCTCAACCGGTATTCTGTGCTCTATCTCACAGGACATGGAGACATTCAGTTCAAGGGAGGCGAAATCGAAGCGCTCCGCTCCTACCTGGAGAATGGCGGTTTCCTGCTGGTCAATGACAATGGACCCGCGCGCAGTGGCAACTCCATCGATACCGCTTTCCGCCGTGAGATCGCAAGAGTCCTACCCAACCAACCACTCGTGGAGCTTCCCAAAACTCACCCGATTTTCAGTGTCCTCTATGATTTCCCGAAAGGGATTCCCCAGATCCACCGGCATGACGAAGAGCAACCGCCGCGTGCCTTCGCGGTCTTCATTGAAGGCCGGATGGCAGTGTTCTATGACTGGAACAGTGACATTGGAAATGGTTGGGAGGATCCCCAGGTTCACAAAGATCCCGAGGAAAAGCGCCAGGAAGCTCTCAAGATGGGAACTAACATCCTGGTTTATGCAATGAGGCAGTAAACTTTGTCTATTTGAACCTCATTCCGGAGGAGCATGCATGTCGACTCTCATAAGCACAAGGCTGGCTTGCGAGGGGGGAGCCCCTATCACCACAGAGCCCTTCCCTGCTCCCTGGCTGGGACCAGCGGAGATCGATGAGGACGAGGTGGAGGCGGTGGCAAATGTGGTACGTAGCCAACGCATCTTCCGCTTCCTGGACCTGGAGAACTCCCAGTGCACGCGGCTTGAGGAGCTTTTCCGTGAGATGACAGGGTGCCGTCACGCACTAGCGGTGGGAGGTGGTACCGCCGCTTTAATCAGCGGGCTGGTGGGCATTGGTATCGGTGATGGTGATGAGGTGATCATACCGGGGCACACCTACATCGCCTCGGCATCGGCGGTTCTTATTGTGAACGCGGTCCCCGTGCTGGCCGAGGTGGATGAATCCCTCAATCTTGATCCCAACGATCTCGAGCACCGCATCACCAGCCGGACACGCGCCATCATGCCGGTTCACATGCGTGGGGTCCCCTGCCGGATGAAGGAAATCCTCGAGATCGCCAAGAAACACAACCTATTGGTGATCGAGGACTGCGCACAGGCCTGTGGTGGCTCTTATTCCGGCAAGCGTCTCGGTTCTTTGGGCGACGTGGGCTGCTTCAGCCTGCAGCAATTCAAGGTCATCACCGCGGGCGAGGGGGGAATGGTGGTCACCAATAGCCCGGAGGTCTTTGACCGGGCCGCGATCCGCCATGACTCGGCAATGTGCTTCTGGCGTCCAGGCCAGTCAAGTGTCATACCTTTCCCCGGTGAAAACTTCCGGATGAACGAGATGGAGGGGGCACTGGGGGTGGTCCAGTTCAGAAGACTTGAATCGATCCTTGCACGCTTGAGAAGCTGTAAACGGAGAATCCTGGAGGGGATTGCCAGTGCCCCAGGGATCTGGATGCAGGATGTGCCTGATCCCGAGGGAGACTGCGCGGTTGTGGTTGCTTTTTTTGTGAATGGCAAGGACAAAGCGCCACACTTCGCCCAGGCGCTTCGCGCGGAGGGTATTCCCGCGGGATCTCTCTATGACAAAGGCATCCCCGACCGGCATGTCTATCCCAACTGGGAGTATGTCATGGGCAAGTTCTCCCATGACCGTCATGGACGCCCCTGGACATCGCCCTTACATGACTCCACCAGAGAGTATCACCCTCAGATGCTGCCACGGACCTTGGACATTCTTGGGCGCTGCGTGGTAATCCCATTGAGCCAGACTTACCAGGACCGCCATATCGG
>CAZORO010000767.1:0-2130 GCA_964581845.1 uncultured bacterium | reverse complement strand
GATTTACTCGGGGGTGGTGGCGGATGGGTTGCGTTGGGGGATCTCGATGGGGATGGATTGCGCGATCTATTGATTGGGAGCAAGGATGTGACTCCCTTCGAGGGAGTCACATCCGCGGGAGCGGTTTATGTGCTCTTCGGAAAGAAGGATCTCGGGCGTCAGACAGTCAACCTCCTGACCGGGGAGGGGATGCTCGATGTCACACGCATCCTTGGATCTGAACCGATGGCCAAGGTGGGTTATTCAGTGGCCGCTGGAGATGTGAATGGGGATGGGATCGATGATGCGGTCATCGGCGCGGCGGGAGCTGGCCTACCCAGCGCAACACAGACCGGCAAAGTTTTCGTCCTCTATGGAGATCCTGCCATCCGTGGCGCCACAGTCACTCTCTCCTCGATCACCGCATCCACTAAAATCCAGGGCGCGACTGCTTGGGAACGGATCGGGTGGTCGGTGGCGGTGGGTGATATCAATTCCGATGGCTATGCCGACGTTATTACAGGTGGACTTTTTGAGGCATCCGGGATGTTCTCCGGCGGTGGGAAGGCTTATGTCATCTATGGTGGTCCCGGCCTGCCAGGAGAGGTCATCCGGTTGAATGAATCGACCGCTGGGGAAGGCCAAACCTTGATTCTGGACCAGGGCGGAGAGGTACCCAACCGTTTGGGCTACTCTGCTGCCAGCGGGGATGTGGATGGAGATGGTTATGATGATGTGATACTTGGCGCTCCTCATGAAGATGGTACTAGCCCAGGAAGTTATTACGCTGGCGGAGCCTTCGTGGTCTATGGCGGCCCCTCCTTGGCTGGGACAGTCGTCGATTTAAGCCAAGAACCCACAGATGCAACCCAGATCTTTGGCGATGATGAAGGTGATAACGCGGGATATTCTGTAGCCTCCGGAGACGTGAATGGCGATGGATTTTATGAGGTTATCCTCGGCGCGCCTTACGAGAACTATATCAGTTCCGATACCAAGATTGGCACAGTGGACGGTGTGGGCGCGGTCTATGCTGTCTATGGTGGTCCGGAGATTCGTGGAACGACCGTTGATCTGGCCTCTGATGGCATTACTCCCATTACAGGGGTGACTCACATCATCGGCCGGTGGTTTAGGGCCTCCAGTGGCTATCGCGGAGAGATGGCTGGGTGGTCAGTCGCAAGCGGGGATGTCAATGGCGATGGACTCGACGACATCCTTGCCGGAGGGATCTCCTCCGCTGAAGTGGTTGGGTCTGGATATTCCTATCTGTATGACATGGGAGTTGCTGATCTGGTTTATGGCGCGACAGACCAAGTAGGTGAGGTGATTCATCTCCAAACCGAAACAGTGGGAGTTGAGGTTCTTGGCGACAACCAGGGGGACACCCTGGGTCATGCGGTAGCCAGCTCGGGGGACATGAATGGGGATGGTTTCGCGGAGTTCGCGGCCAGCGCTCCCCAAGCCGAAAATCCAGTGATCCCCGCTCCCGCTCAAAATGAAGCCAGCATGGTCGCTCTCATCAAGGGTGATGGTATTGCTGCAAAAGCTCGCCGGGTTCGGTGTACCAGCAACACGGATCCTCCTCCGCTGCGTTTCGGGACTGCAGCGCGCTGCCTGGTGGATTTCGCCGCCGCCGGGGATGTCAGCCAGACCACGGTCACCATTCAGCATTCCGCCCCGAACAATCCACCCGCCGAGGCCGAGGGGGTGCTTCCGGTGCAGTGGTTGGTGGAAACCAATTTGGAACAATTCACCTCGGATGTGATCTTCCGTTATACCAGAGATGAATTGGGGCGGGCCGATGAATCCCGGCTGGCGGTCTTTACCTCGCCGGATGGATCACTGGGGTCCTGGACCTGGGCCGGGGCCAATCAGGTCCGCAACACCGAACGGAATGAGGTCCGTGTGCTGGGGCTGACTCACTTCTCGCTCTTCTCATTAGCGGTGATTGATGAAGCCACCCCCACCGCGACCCCAACCCCGACATACACCCCAGAACCGACCGCCACCCCGACCTTTACAGAGATTCCTGAACCGACCATGACACCCACTGTCACCGCAACAGAAACCCCCACACCCGATCCAACCCAGGTCCTTTTGGATCGTGCGGATCTGAACGACAACGGGCGGATTGATGCATATGACCTG
>CAZORO010000766.1:0-2135 GCA_964581845.1 uncultured bacterium | reverse complement strand
ATTAAATACCACAAATAGAATACTCTCCCTTTTGTTTGGGTCAATAAAAAAAAACGGTATTGCGTGCTTATCACTTTATGCACGCCATACCGCTTTTGATGTTTTTTTAACGCTTGTTCAGATTCAGGTTTTTTCGACCAGGTCCTCGATGACCTCTGGAGAATCCATTTCCTCTGCCGTTTCAATAAACTCGGTCTTGGCCGTTTCCTCCAATACAGCATCGTAGTCCCGTATCGGCAGCAGGTCTTCCTCCACCTCCGGCAAGGGTGTCAGGTTGTAATCGGCCCGGTGCTCGAACTCCATTGAAACGACGGTGGAGATGCCCGGCTCGTGCATGGTGACTCCATAAAGCCGGTCGGCCACCGCCATGGTGTGTTTATTGTGGGTCACAATAATGAACTGGGTCTGGTGGCTGTAATCCAGAAGCAAACGCGCGAAACGATCCACATTGGCGTCATCTAATGCTGCATCCACCTCATCCAGGAAGCAGAAGGGGCTGGCCTTCACCTGATAGATGGCGAACAACAGAGCGATGGCCGTCATGCTTTTCTCACCACCGCTCATGAGGGTGATCGACTGCATCTTTTTTCCAGAGGGTTGAGCGACAATTTCGACCCCACTTTCGAGCACATCCGCCTCGTTCAAAAGGATCAGATCAGCCCGGCCCCCCCCCAATATCCTCCGGAATGTCCGGTTGAAGTTTTGACGGATCAACTCAAAGGTCTCGAGAAACTGCTTGCGCGCGGACTTCTTCACTTCGCTGATGGTGCGTTCCAATGAGGTCTTGGCCTTGATCAGGTCTTCCTGCTGTTGGGTCAGGAAATCGAGACGTTCTTTCTGCTCAGCGAATTCCTGAACCGCTAATGGATTGATCTCACCCATCTTGCCGATGCGTTCACGCAACGAGGTAATGCTGGAGGTGAGATCCTCCAGGCTCGTGGGCATCCCCGGCCACTCGCTGGCTGCCCGGGTGCAGGCCTCCCAGTCCGATTGCAGCTCCTCGGCCAGCCTGCGTTCCAGGTTCTCCTGCTCCAGAGTGGCACGGTGATTCTCCATCTCCCACTTCTGGCTTTCCTCATTCCGTTGCTTGAGCATCTCGCGGATCTGCGTGACCTGCTCCTCGACGGCGCGGTAGCGTTCCTCCATCTGCACCAGGTTGGCATCCTGCTCGGAGATATCCTGCTCGACCTTATCCACCCTCTCGAAGAGATCTTTCAGTGCCTCTTCGGCCAGCCCCTTCTTGTCGAGGATTTCCCAGATCTTACTCTCACGCTCTTGTTCCTCGCGTTTGAGCTCAGCGATGCGTGTCTCCAGATTTGCACGCCGTTGACGAGCTTGATGGATTTCCGCCTGGCAGCGTTCCAGGTCTTTTTTCAAGGCCACGAAGGTTTCACGGTGACGGTGATGCTTGGCTTGTAGATCCCGCAAGGCTTGCTCAATCCGTTGTAACTCATTCGAGGTTGCTTCGGCGGCCTCCCGCTCACTCTGGATAGTGGATTCCAGGATGCCACGGGATTCCTCGGCCTGGACTCTCTTCTGGGTCAGGCCTGAATGAAGTTCCTCCAGTCGCTCCAAATCTTGCCGGCTTGACTCCAGGGACTTTTCGACCTTCTGACGCAAGCGGGCCAGACCTTGCAGCTCCTCATGCTTGGCCGCCAGCCTGATGACCAACTCACGGATGGCTTCCTCATGCGCCTTAAGCTCCTCGGCAGTCTCCCGCCGGGTCTCGCGCGCGCGTTGTAGATTGTCCTCGCTGGCCTGCCATTCCTGATTGAGCGCTGCCAGCTTCCTTTCGATTTCCTCGATCTCGCCTTGACGTCTCAAAAAGCCTGTCAATACGGCACGTCCACCCGAAACAAAACTGGGGTACCCTGCTACCTCTCCCTGGCGCGTAACCGCCATCCATCCCTCGCGCAACCGGGGAAGGATGGCCTCCAACTGTGGAAGGTCTGGAACAATGACAGTTCTATGCAGGATGGGGAGGATCAACTCCTGAAATTCCGGATCAACCATGGCAACGTTCGAGGCTAGAACCGCTCCCTCTATCGTATTCCACTCAATCTCTTGGAATGATTCCGGGGCTGGTGTTCCCATCAAATCTTTGGAGACACAGGTTAACCGCCCTCCAGGATGAG
>CAZORO010000765.1:0-2136 GCA_964581845.1 uncultured bacterium | reverse complement strand
CTGGGCCGCTCTACGAAAAGGCGGCGGAGCTGGCCAAAGCACTTCCCATCACAGTGATTCGCGCCGAGGATTTTCTCGCGCCTGGTGAGGTACCTGAGCTTCCCCCACTTTCACGCGGAGATGATGACACGGCAGTTCTGATGTACACCTCAGGCACCACGGGAACTCCCAAGGGAGTCGAACTGACCCATACCAATCTGTTTGAGAACTACTTGAGCGTTTACAATGCTTGGGAATTCACCACCAACAACACCTTTATTGCGGTTCTACCCCTGTTCCACTCCTTCGGTTTGTTGGCCAAGCTCATCCTGCCCAACCTTTTGGGGGCAAAGATTGTCCTGGTTCCCCAGTTCTCACCGCAAAAAATCGCTGAGTACTTCAATAGGTGTCCTGATTGTGTCTTTTTCGCAGTGGCACCCATGTTCAGCGTCCTGGCAATCCTGGCTCAAACCAAGGGAGTAAAATATCCCAACCTTCGCCTAGGTGTCACTGGGGCCGCCGCGCTCCCGATGGATACAAAAAACCGCTTCGAAGCGGCTACTGGACTCGAGCTCCTGCAGGGTTATGGCCTCACCGAGGCAAGCCCTGTGGTCAGTTTCAATGTCCCCGGAGGACATATTCCAGGAACTATTGGACGACCGATCAAAAATGTGGAAGTTCAGATCTGGGATGATGAAAACCGGCGTCTCCCGAATGGTCAAATTGGTGAGCTCATGGTGCGTGGGAAGAACGTGATGAAGGGTTACTACAAGAACCCGGAAGCCACCTCGAAGACCATCACCCCTGATGGCTGGCTGCATACCGGCGACCTGGCCAAGATCGATGACAATGGATTCATCACGATCGCTGGCAGGAAGAAGGAACTCATTATCTGCGCTGGCGAGAACATCTACCCCTTAGAGATCGAGGATGTCTTGGCCTCGCATCCAGGAGTACAGGAAGCGGCGGTGATTGGGATTCCACATCCGACGAAAGCGGAGGAACCCAAGGCGTTTGTGACGCTGAATCCGGGGGCAGCAGTTGATATCTCCGAACTACGCCAACTGTGCCGTGAGAAACTGGCCGCCTTCAAGGTTCCAGGCGAGTTCGAGATCCGCGAGTCTCTCCCCAAGGGCCCAACCGGGAAGATCCTCAAGCGGGTGCTGGAGGCCGAGGTAGGGAAGAATTAGGAGATTACATCGATCCACGTAAACTCAATGAGAATCATCAAGCGACATACTTTGGTTGACTTTTGGCGGAGACATCCCGATTCAGAGAATGCGTTAACAAACTGGTTTTTGCTCACTAGGTCTAGTCAATGGTCGAGCCTTGAAGATACACGAAAAACTTTTCCACATGCGGACATGGTTCGAGTAACAAGTGGCCGAAGAGTCATTGTCTTCAATATTGGTGGCAAAAAATATCGCCTTATCGCCGCGATACACTATAATCAACAGAGGGTCTTTATCCTTCGTATACTCACTCACAATGAGTATACAAAAGACAATTGGAAGGACTCATTATGAGTACACAAACCAAAGAGATCAGGCATCAGGATCTCCCCAAAAACTACCAAGACCTTGTTCTTCTTTACCCCCCTCGTCCCATCCATGATGATGTGGAGTTGGCTAATGCTCTCGAGATGGTAGAACTGCTAGCTGGATTTGAACTGAATAAAGATCAATCTGATTACTTGGAAGCAATCTCGACATTCGTTGAGAAATACGAAGAATCACACTTCCCAATTCAAAGCACGGATATGTCTCCCCTTTCAGTTCTCAGATTCCTAATGGACGAACATGAGATGAATGAGGTGACTTTAGGAGTTCTATTAGGCGACAAGGCACTCGGGACGCTAATACTTAAAGGAGAACGAGCATTAAGCCTAACTGATATTCAGAAACTTGCAGATTTCTTTTCCGTTGACCCTAATCTATTCATTAGACAACCCAAACTCAATAGTTAGTCATGCATAGGGATTACTCCCCACCCCCTTTGCAGGCACGGAATCCTACAGTCGTAGCCCTATCGGTGGGATGAAACCGGTCGCGTGAAGCCGCACGGATGCGTTTCGAGAGCGATGTCCAGGAGCCTCCCCGTAAAGGATAACGTAGTCTATCTTTCGCACATTTTGATGGGGGGATTAGGTGGTAAGTA
>CAZORO010000764.1:0-2138 GCA_964581845.1 uncultured bacterium | reverse complement strand
CGGAGGTGTAGGGTGGGGCTTGCCCCACCGTTAAGCTCGCCCATGAGTTGCACTCGTGGGCGGAACCTTTCTGGCGAAGTTGAGCTTCGCTGGCGGTTACAACTGAGTTAAGCCGCAGGGGAGTACAACTCCCACAGAAGGAACCGGCGCCGGAGTGTAACTCTGGCGCCAACTGGTATGGTAAAATAAGGTCCGGGATGAGGTGCAGGGATGGAGAAGATATCAAGACGCACTTTTCTGACAGCAACTGCCGCCACTACGATCTGTATGGGGAGAAGAACTTGGCCAACAACCCAAACTCCCCTCAATGTCCTTATCATCAAGTCGGATGAGCACAATCCTTTCTATGGTTCATTCAATCCAACCAGCCTCAAGAGGGATGGATATCCTCGAGTGGACACTCCACATCTTGAGCGGTTGGCGGAGGAAGGGGTTGTGTTCCGCAATACTTATTGTCTCTCGCCTCTGTGCATGCCCTCGCGGTCCGCTTTTTGTTCCGGAAAGCGTGTCCACCAAATCCAGACCTACAGCAATTGTAATGTCTTCAAACAGGATTTCCCGTCTTATGGAGGTCTTCTGGCGGATGCGGGCGTGCACTCGGTACATATCGGAAAGACTGATTTTTACAATGAGGGGGTGAAACTCGGCTTCAGCGAGATGATTTCGCCCGGCGACCGGAAACATCCGGATGCCCATATCTCACGGCACCCGCTCACAATCCGTTCCGATGGAGGCAATAGGGCCTCTGGTTTCGGGGTGAAGCCCGATCCTTTCGCGCATGACCTTAAGAGAACCGAGGAGACAATCCACTGGCTCCGTGAAACCGCGCCCAAGCTAAGCCAGCCCTGGACCTGCGAAGTCAACCTGGTCAAACCGCATTTCCCCCACTTTGTGACTCAAGAGCTGTGGGATCAATACGCCGCCAATGAGGATCTACCCGCCTTCGGAAGAGATGTGGAACCGGCGAAACACCCCTTCGCCATGGACCTGCGTGCACATTTCCAGGCTGACCTCTTCACCGAAGCGCAAATCTGTGGACTTCGGCGTGGTTATTATGGCTGTGTCACTTTCATCGATGAACAGGTGGGGCGGATTCTCAAGGCCCTGGAGGAAAGCGGGTTGCGTGGCAGGACCGTGGTGGCTTACACCTCTGACCATGGGGAGATGCTCGGAAAGTTCGGGATGTGGTGGAAGTGTTCGCTGTATGAGGATTCGGTGCGTGTGCCGCTGATTGTCTCGGGACCTGGGTTCTCACGAGGAGCAGTTACGGAGACCCCGGTGGATCATCATGACCTGCAGGCCACCCTCTTCCAGGCCACTGGAAAAGATTCCGCACGGCCAGCGGATTGGGCAGGGCAGCCCCTACAGAATATTCCTGTGAATGATCCCAACCGGGTGGTCTTCTCTGAGTACCATGGGCATGGAACCCATGCGAGCGGTTTCCTGATCCGCAAGGGGGACTGGAAGCTACTCTACAACTGCGAGGCACCGCATCAGCTCTTCAACCTTAAAGAGGATCCGGATGAGCTCAACAATCTGGCCTTCACAAAACCTGAAACACTCGCTGAGTTGAAGGCGGACCTGCTCGCGATATGTGATCCGGAAGCGGAGAACCAGCGAGCGGAGGAGTATATTTTGAAGCAGATCGAAGAGATGAAACGGGTGGGGGTGGGGTGAGGGAGTAAGAAATGACTGAGATAAAGCCGACATTATACATTGAAACGTCAGTCATAGGTTATAGGACTTCATACCTCTCAAGAGACATTATTGTCCTTGCCCACCAAGAGATCACCCGGCAATGGTGGGAAGAGTGTCTTCCAAGATACGACTCCTTCATATCGGAAGTTGTTTTGGAAGAGGTAAAGGCCGGTGATCCGACAGCAGCACAGGAGCGCTTGAGTGTCTTGGAGGGAATACCTGAATTAAGATTAACCGATCAGGTGGAATCTCTGGCGTCTATTTACATTATTGAAATCCCACTTCCACCTGAATTATTCCGCGATGCGCTTCACATTGCTCTGGCATCATACTGGGGAGTAGACTATTTGGTGACCTGGAACTGCAAGCACATTGCGAGCGGTCGGGTAAGGCGCCGCATCCAGGAAATCAATACCCTTCAGGGTATCGACATACCAATC
>CAZORO010000763.1:0-2140 GCA_964581845.1 uncultured bacterium | reverse complement strand
GTTTACGTATGAGAGCAAGGGGGAAGGGAGCACTCTTCCCCCTCCCCCCTTGCGGGGGAGGGTTGGTGTGGGGGGAATCAATGGGCTGCTACGATGTAATCCATCTGTATAAAGGAGTGTATGACATGACCAGTGATATCCAACAACGCCTAGGTGAAATGGGAGTTGTCTCGATTTTAGTAGTAAACAGAGCGGATGATGCCTTGCGAGTGGGAGAGGCGTTACTCTCAGCGGGGATGGCAGGGATGGAAGTCACTTTCAGAACCGAAGCGGCGGCGGAGGCGATTGGCCTCTTGGCCAAGAAGCTTCCCGAAGCCACTGTTGGCGCGGGAACAGTGCTCAACACCGATAACCTCCTGGCGGCACGTGATGCCGGAGCACAGTTTGTGGTCACGCCGGGTCTGAATCCCACAGTGGTGCAAAAGGCGGTGGATATCCAACTTCCAATTTTCCCGGGTGTGATGACTCCCAGCGAGATCGAAAAGGGCCTTTCCTTCGGTCTGAAGGCGCTTAAATTCTTCCCCGCCGAACAGATTGGAGGCGCGGGAATGCTCAAGGCTCTGGCGGGCCCTTATGCGCACACGGGGGTGAAGTTCATCCCGACGGGTGGAGTGAATGAGCAGAACCTGGCGGCTTACCTCTCGCTCCCCATTGTGTTGGCTTGCGGAGGAACTTGGATCGCCAAGAGTGACTTGATCAAGAAGCAGGATTGGGAGGCGATCAAACGCAACGCCAAAGAGACTGCCGACAAGATCAAGGAACTGCGCGGTTAAAGGGTGTAAACCTGGAACTACCTGGTCTCTCAGATCCCGTAACGCCCCAGATCCCCATAACTCACGGTACCATTGGTTGGGGAGTAGATACGGCGGTTCCCGCTTTGTATCGCGGGTTTCCACATGATCCATTCACCATAGCCATGGCTACGGTCAGGTCCTGGAGAAACCACGATCCACTTCCCGGCATAGGCCAAATTGGGATCGAAGGGATAGCCATTGATAATGCCTCGTCCACTTTTCACCTCACATGCCTCTCCAGGTCTTGAACCAGCGGGGGGGCCATTGTTGGGACCAGATGCCAAGCAACGCCAGCGAGCAGCGTAGTACCGGTAGACATTGTTCCTGACATCGCGTACCCCCGCCCCCGCGCCGGCATCATCCACCGCGCGGTCCGCGGAGTTGAATTCGTCCAATGGAATTGCCTTTACATACGCAGTGGGGGTGGTGAGTTGAGAATAGACATAGCGATTCCCCTCCGCATCACCACCACCGACCTCGAAACCATCCCCTGGGTGGCGTTTATGGTCGATGCTATAAGATACAATCGCGGTCTCCAGGGAGCGCATCTCCCCATAGGCATTCACCACGCGTCCACGGATCTGGGCTTCAAGAAAATTGGGTAAAGCGATCGCTATCAGAATGAGAATGATGGCAATGACAATCAGAAGCTCAATCAGGGTAAAGCCTTTTCTTCCCATGGCGTAAACCTCCCAAATGCTGCAAACTCCAATGATCTATCACCCAGTAGTGTAGGGTAGATGGCTCAGGTTTATCAAATGGTTGTTTGTTATCCCGGCAAAAATAGGATGTAAGGCTTGTGATTCCAGGGAAATGGTTTGACATCCGCTCCCATTATAGAACATAGAATACCTAAGGAAGAGAGATCCTATGAGTAACCGATACATTGTCACCGGGGGAGCCGGCTTTATTGGAAGCAACCTGGTAGCTGGTTTGAACGCACGGGGGATTGAGAACATCCTTGTGGTGGATCATCTGGGTAAATCCGGAAAATGGCGGAATCTCAACGGACTGGCCTTTGAGGACTATCTGGACAAACAGGTTTTCCTGGACCTTGTGAACCAAGGAAAGGTGAAGGATGTGGAAGCGGTCTTCCACATGGGGGCATGCAGCTCAACCACCGAGTCCGATGCGGACTACCTGATGTGTAACAATTACCATTACACCCGGACTCTTTGTGAGTGGACGTTAGCCCAAAAAACAAGGTTCATTTATGCCTCTAGCGCGGCCACTTATGGCGGTGGAGAGATGGGCTATAGCGACGAGGAGTCCCTGCTCCCCCAGTTGCGCCCGCTGAACATCTATGGCTATTCCAAGCACCTTTTCGACCTCTGGGCCTGGCGGCA
>CAZORO010000762.1:0-2144 GCA_964581845.1 uncultured bacterium | reverse complement strand
TCTCCCATGGTTAATGCAGGTCCGGCAAGAGAGATACATTACTTATGCGAATTCTTCCTTTCTTTTTATCCTCAATTCTGATCCTATCCATTTCGGTCTCACTATCCGCTCAGCCAATTCCGGTGGGACGTTGGGATTTTGATGACCCGGCCAACCTGACAAAGGCCACCACGGGAAATGACCTTGTGCTCCAGGGGAGTCATCAAGCCGTAGCTGGTATTTCCGGTGAGGATGGGGCGGCGTATATCGGGACTGGCAGTTACTACTCTTGTGTGCATGGGATCGAACCCAATATCACTGAAAACAGAGTGAACCAATGGTCGCTTCTGATCGATTTCAAGGTTTCCTCTTTCAGCAATTGGTGTTCACTTTTTCAGACAGACCCTTCCAATTGGGATGATACCGACTGTTGTGTACATATAGACACGGGCACTATCGGAATCGGTCTGTCGGGTTATTCCACCACGAGTATCACGGCAAATACCTGGTACCGTCTGGTGATCTCAGTCAACAATACCAATGGCGCTTACAATATCTACCTGGATGGTTCCCACATTCTCCAATACATGTCCGCGGAAAAGGATGGACGGTTCTCACTCGGTTCCGCCCTACTGCTATTCGCGGATGACAACGGAGAAGATGGCCCCATCACTGTATCAACGGTCGCGGTTTACAACTATCCACTCTCCAGCGTGGAGGCAGCCAGTTTGGGTTCAGTCGTACCCACTGAGGTACCAGTTCCCGTGGGACAATGGGATTTTAATGATCCAGATCATCTGACTTTGGCCACCATAGGAAATAACCTTGTGCTCCACGGCAGTCACCAGGCGGTCTCCGGGGTAACACCCGGCGATGGCGCAGTCACAATAGGAATTGGAAGTTACTACAGCTGCACTCATGGCATCGCGTCCAATGGCGGTGGAACATATGTGAATCGTTGGTCCCTCTTAATTGATTTCAAGATTCCAAATGTTGGTCCTTGGTATTGTTTTTATCAAACCAATCCAACCAATGCGAATGATGGTGACTGCTTCATTCAACAGAATACAGGCAGTATCGGGGTCGGTTCATCCGGTTATTCTTCGGTGGGCATTTCGGCGGAAACCTGGTACCGGATGGTAGTCACGGTCGACACCACAGCTGGTCTTTATGACATCTATGTGGATGGCGCCCTGCTTCTTGATGGGAATCCACCTGAGTTTGACGGCCGGTTCACGCTTGCCCCAAACCTTCTCCTCTTCGCGGATGACAATCGAGAAGATGCCGCCCTGAATGTGTCTAGGGTTGCGATCTTTGACCGTTCTCTATCAAGCACCGAGATCGCTCTCTTGGGAAACGTTTTTCCGAAGGATCCCAATAATCATGCGCCAGTGATGGTGGTGCAACCCGCTGGTTCCCCTACCGCTGATACCGGTGTCGCCTCGGCGTATGTTTTCGAGGCCACCGATCAAGACAATGACATGGTCAGTTTCTTTATCGTCTGGGGGGATGGAAAAACCACCAGTTGGTCTTCCCTGGCATCCGTCCTGACCCCCTATACCACCTCTCACGACTACGATTGTCCAGGGACCTACACGATTATTGCTCAGGTTAAGGATGAACATGGAGCACTCTCGGCGGCCACTTCCATCCAGACTATTACAGTGAGCGGAACATGTGTTCCCGAGTTTCTGACCGAACCCTTCCTCCAAAATCTCAAGCCCGATGGGATCACCATCATGTGGGAACTCAATTACTCCTTACCTTGCACGGTTGAGTATGGGTTGACAGACAGCTATGGGAATAGTGTTGAGGCATCCAATGAAGATTCTGGATTCTCTTCTTTCATCTATAAGGCGGTTCTAGGCGGACTTGCACCATTCACAACATACCATTACCGGGTATTTGCCTCCGGTTCTGTTACTGAAGACCGTGTGTTCCGGACAGGGACTGATGAACCCATTGATTTTGCTTTCAGTGTCTGGGCTGATAGCCAGGGGACTAATCATGGGACCTATCCTGACGATCCCTATGAGCCAACCAAGGCTATGATGCGTCATATGCGCGACGATCCGGAGATCCATTTTGGAACTAATTGCGGAGACCTTGCAGAAAGTGGCAGCAGTTATTCTCAAGCTCATGAATACTACATTGACCGTGTGGGA
>CAZORO010000761.1:0-2156 GCA_964581845.1 uncultured bacterium | reverse complement strand
CGACCGTCCCACCCGTGGGACCGAGAAGGAAATCTCCGAACGGCCGCGCGAGGAGTCCCGTTCTTATACGAATGATGACTCCGGTTTTGAACGTCCCGCGTGGATGTCCAAAGCTGAGAAGGCCCGGTTGTTCGAGGAATCCCAGGAGCCTCAGATGGAGGCCGCCATGGCTGTTCCAGAGAAAGAACCGCAGCGTGACTACCGTCCCAGCCGGGGACGCCGCGCGGCGGAGGTTCTCCCCGCCATCTTTGGCACTGGGGGAGTTTAATATTCACCTGGACGGGGCGGGGTCAAACACGGCCCGCCCTGTCCCTGACTCCACTGGAGGGTATCTTAATGCCCTGTTGAGTTGGTCTAACAACAGAAGACCTCACCCCCCCAGCCCCCCTCTCCCGCGAGGAGAAGGGGGAGCACCTCCCTCGCCTGGTGGGAGAGGGGGGCTGGGGGGGGTGAGGTCGTTTACAATACGATAGTATCCCTCCCTTAAAAAAACCTAAGTGTATCCTATTCCTCTGGGAAATTCGGAATCAAAAAAAATTTCATATTTAATTGCTGACACCTTTTTCCACCATTGATACTTTTCTCAATAAGGTTTTTGGGCTGTTCTCTCACCTTGATCTCATGTCGCAAAACTGTTAACCAAGAGGCCAACTGTGACCGCCAGACGTGCTTTCAGTTTAGTTGAACTTCTCACCGTCCTCGCCATCGTCCTGATTCTGGTTGTGATCGCTCTCCCGTCTTTCATCGAATCAAAAACCACTTCGGAACTCAGTCTAGCCCGTGTCCGGCTGGCCGCGATGAAGGTGGCGATGGAGGACCACCTGGCTGAGTGGGGATCGCCGCCAGCGGATTTCAATGATCCTGATAGTCTCATTGATCTTTATCGTACAAGGCAAACCCTTTTCGGGTACAAGGTCTGCCGAGAGAGTCCCATTCAACCTTCTTCAAAAGGAGGACTGGTTTTTATGGGTGATCCCACAGGATCCATCGGCGATACGCAAACTATTTTTTATACAAAGGTGATTCATTGTCCGCTGACCTCGCCGGTTCGTTACATCGCGGACAACCAAACCATCGATCCTTTCAGTGATGGAACTGTTCCGTTTGGATATGACAGCCGAGAGCAAAGTAACGGCCCTAGTGATCCCCACCCACTCAAGTACGGCGCTTTCTTCTCAGCGGGACCCGACAAGATCGCTGGTCACTGGAACCGTGTGTGGTCATCGATGCCAGGCTGCCCCCGTGGTGAAGACACACCTTATGGAGCTTTGTCCTACTCCCCTACCAATGGCAGCGATAGTTGTGGCGAACTGTGGGGAACCGTAACCTATTGTGCCGAGGGTACCTCTGATTGCTTGGTGGACGAGGATTATATCCCCCGCCAGCATTTTGGTCCTGAGTTCCCCGAATCCGATGAGGACGGGGATCACTTGAATACAGTCATCGAATCCCACGGCCCAAACAACGGAGATGGAAACCACGATGGGGTGCTTGATTCCCAACAGCCGAATGTGGCTTCCCTTCACGATGGCGGGAAAGGAGACTATCTGACTCTGACTGCTCCTCTAGGTTCGATGTTCACCAAGGTGACTACCGCTCCGGCGGAGTCGGTTGTGGGGGCGACACCTGGCCTTGAGTTCCCCCTAGGTCTGATTAATTTCACAGTGGAGGGAATCCCCAAGAGCGGTAAATGCGATGTGGTTTTGTATCCCGCCAAGCACTTTGATTGGGAGTCCTACTACAAATATGGTTCAACCCCTGAATCGGTTACAGCGGAGTGGTACTCTTTTCTGTACAACGGCACCACAGGCGCTGAGCTCCACAGCGCTACGGTAACCCTGCACTTCATGGATGGACAGCGTGGGGATGATGACCTTAAAAAAAACCTTACCATTACTGATGTGGGCGGACCTACCGGCGTGGGGGTGGCCTCGGTTTCTGATTGGGGCTTATACGAACGGTAGGGTGGGGCTGGCCCCACCGGATTTCATCCAATCCAGCTGGTCCCGGAGTTGGCCTCCGGGGCTGGCGCCTGATTTGGAGTAGCGAATTTATTCGCATGGGGTTTCACATAAGCGAATGAATTCGCCACTCCGGGGTTCCGCCCACGAGTTCAACTCGTGAACGAGGTG
Source organism: uncultured bacterium (assembly GCA_964581845.1). Taxonomy (GTDB): domain Bacteria; phylum Hinthialibacterota; class Hinthialibacteria; order OLB16; family OLB16; genus OLB16. Next base: position 24 of record CAZORO010000761.1, on the reverse strand, counting down.
ATAATGGAGCATTTTTAATACAGT
>CAZORO010000760.1:0-2167 GCA_964581845.1 uncultured bacterium | reverse complement strand
CATGGAAAGCACGGTGCGGTGGGTCATTTGGCTACTCATTTCCATGTTCGCAGGGTTGGTGCTGTTGATCATCTTCCCTGACCTGGTGCTTTGGTTGCCCAAGGTCCTCGGCTTCATGGCGGACCGCTGAAGCGGGCATGATGACTCTTTTTCCAACGCTGGCAGCGGAACAGCTCTGATTATGCCCGTTCCATGGAGGATTCCCATTCGCCACCCGGTCTCCGGCAGACACCGGTTCTTCTGGATCATGGTCACAATCGTGGTGAGTCTGTTGTTGATCACCGTTGTCCCAATCATTTTCTTCAATTTTTACCAGGAAATAAGCATCATTTCGGACCTCAGCGATCAATTGATCGATCAGGCGACCGCCACTGTGATCGAGAAGACCGCCAATCACTTCTTACCCGCGTCCCTTGCAGTGGAGATGAGCTCTCGGCTGGCCGAGCTTGGAGCCATTTCGTGTTCAAACCACGATCAGCTCGAACGTTTCGTGCTCGGTGTTCTGAAATCCCATCCGCAGGTGTCCATGTTTTTCTTCGGGGATGAGCAGGGGAATTACTTCCGCGCTTGGGAGCTGGCGGATGGAAGGATGGAGACCCGGATCATCGAACGAAATGGCTCAATGGTCAGAGACAAGTTCAAGTACTGGGATCCGAGTTTCAAAGCCTCCCAGGTCCTTGAATCGGAGGGTACCGATTACGATCCCAGGGTCCGCCCCTGGTACATGGGGGCCAAGGAGAACAAGACCAACTACTGGACCGATATGTACATTCTTTTTAGAAACAAGGTGCCGGCTGTCACTACCGCCTACCCCGTATTCGACACGAAAGGCGACGTCCTGGGGGTTTGGGGCATGGATATTGAGCTGGACGAAATATCTGTTTTTCTCAACAAAGTGAAAATCAGCAAAAACAGTATCGTCTTCATCTATGATTCAAAGAACCAGATCGTGGCCTACCCGGACCCGGATGTCTCACTCGTTGTGAATGAAGAGCAAGGGACTCTGCGCCCACTCCTTTTGGAGGAACTGAGTGTCGACCCGGTCACGGCCGCTTACCGTGAACATGCGATGACCGGAAAAGCCGAGTCCATCGTGGAAAGCGGAGGAAAAAATTACTTTTATTCTTTTACTCCATTCCCCGAATTCTTTCTGGTTTCGTGGAAGGTCGGGATGGTTGTACCGGCAGAGGATTTTACCGGTGGCGCCAAGATGCTGATGGCGCAAAGCCTGGCCATCTGCCTGTTCATCCTGTGTTTGGCGGTTCTTGTTGCGGTCCTTATTTCACGGAGCATCACGGGGCCCATACGGCTGCTGGCCGAAGAGACGAGGAAAATAAAGGATTTTCACCTGGATGGCAGATTTGAGGTGGACTCTCGCATCCATGAGATCCAACTGATGATCAATGCCATCTCGGCGATGAAAACTGGGCTTCAGGCATTCAGGAGATATGTTCCGGCGGAACTGGTGCGTCAGCTTGTGCATAGTGGAGAGGAAGCTCGACCCGGCGGTCACAAGCGGGAGTTGACGGTCTTTTTTTCCGACGTGGCCGGTTTTACGAGCATCGCGGAACGCATGCGCCCTGAAGATCTCATGCGTCATCTTTCCGAGTATTTTGACGAACTGACCAGGATTCTGAGCGATCACAAGGGAACGGTGGACAAGTATATCGGAGACGGCATCCTGGCATTCTGGGGAGCTCCGGTTCCGGACGCCGATCATGTGTTCAATGCCTGCATGGCCAGCCTGCTCTGTCGGAAGAAACTCATGGAGCTTCATGAAAAGTGGAGAAAAGAAGGAACGGATCTCCTCTTCACCAGGATCGGGATCAGCACCGGTGAAAGTATTGTGGGCAACGTGGGTTCAAGCGAACGCATCAACTACACGGTGATCGGAGACAATGTGAACCTAGCCAGCCGCCTGGAAGGAGCAAACAAATTTTTCGGGACGAATATCATTGTCAGTCAAAAGACCTACGAAACGGTTTCCGATCGATTCTGGTTCAGACCGCTAGGCATCATTGCGGTCAAGGGGAAGCGTCGGGACACCAAGATCTTCGAGCTCATGGACAAGAGGGAGGAAGGGGAAACCGGGCCAACGGGTCATTTGTGCACGGAATTCACTCTCGCTCTGGAGGCTTATCTTGCTCGGGAGTGGGAATCAGCCCAT
>CAZORO010000759.1:0-2187 GCA_964581845.1 uncultured bacterium | reverse complement strand
GTATGTTTCCACAAGTGCTTTTGCCGCTTCGTAATCACCTGTCGATTTGATGCGTTGCACTTCCTTGAGAAGCCTCCCGAACAACTGACGGAGTCTGGCGTAATCGTGAATCCGGAAGTACGTCTTGTTGTCCCGCTTGAGAATCTCGATAACGTTGTCAGGCTTCCCTTTTTCGTAGCACCAGCGGGCAATGATCTGGCGACAACGCAGGTGAGCTTGTTCAATATCCTTCCCGAGTTCGATGCGGGCGAGTTGTGTGAGGAGGCCTACCCGGATTTGGACAAGGTATCCGGCCTTTGCAGCCTCTTCATTCGGGAGCAATCCCAGTGCGACTATTCTGGGATCCATCATATAGTAGAGCGCAAACAGATCGGCACGGGTCTCCTCGAGGGGAGCACCGTAGTTCTTCAATGCTTCCGCGCTCACTCCCGGCAGCAGTTGTCCACTCGCGTGGCCCACACACTCATGCAGATCAGTATGCAGATTGTCGGAGACATAGCTGTACTTCCTTACGAGGTCCGCGTCTTCCTTCGAATTGGAGAACTCATCAAGCAGGCCGCTCCGGGCGGAACTCCTGTCGTAGGCATAGGTGATATTCTCCAGTGTGACCGACTTTGACCCGTGCGCTTTCCGAATCCCATCGGCGTTCGGAAGATTGATGCCAACCGGGGTTGAGGGATAGCAGTCGCCACCGAGTTGCGCCACCGTGATCACCTTGGCGCTGACACCCTTCACCTCCTTTTTTTTGAACTCCGGATCTACAGGCGAGTTGTCTTCAAACCACTGCGCGTTTTCAACGATGGTTGTGGCACGGCGGGACGCCTCCTCATCCTTGAAGTTCACGAGTGCTTCCCAGCTTCCCCGCATGCCAAGCGGATCGTTATAGGTCTCGATGAAGCCGTTGACAAAATCCACATGCGACGAGGTGTCCTGCAGCCACTTGATGCTGTATTCATCGAACTTCCGGACGTCCCCGGTCCGATAGAAGGATATCAGTGTTTCGATCACATCCCGTTGACCGTCGTTCTCCGCAACCCCTGCCGCCTTTTCAAGCCAGTAGACAATGCGCTGAATTGCGTCTCCGTACATGCCGTCAGTCCGCCATGGTTTTTCCAGTACCTTCCCCTTTTCCTTCACAAGCCTCGAATTAAGTCCGTAGGATGGCGGAGCGGGATCTGCCGCCGTCTTCAGCGTGCTGTAGTACGCCTCAACTTCCTTTTCCGTCACACCTTCATAGAACGTGGAGGCAGAATTCACCACGAGGTCCTTGTCAGGGCTCTGACAAACTTTCGTTGGCAGGAGAGATGGATCGAACATCACAGGGCAGAGAATCCCAAGGAGATCGTCGACAGATTGCCCTGCCGACAGGGGGAGCAATGCCGAATCAGACTGCTTCACGACCGACCGAAAAAACTGTTCGGAGAATCCCGGGATGAACTTGGCACCGGAATAATGATGATAGATACCATTCGAGAACCAAACCCGTTTGGCATAGACGAGCAGATTCCGGAAATCTTGTGTTGCCGTGTCGCCTTTGTACGACTGCAGGGTGGCCTCAAGGGTTCTGCGTATCGCCAGGTTGTACTTTCCATTTTGATCGAAGATGATATCACGGCCCGCAAGGGCTGCCTGGCTGAGGTAGTAGACCAGCGTTTTCTGTTTCAGTGACAACTTCTCGAATCCCGGTACTTGATAGCGCAGGATTGAGAGATCCGCGAATTGGTCAACCTTGAATTTGAACTCGGGCTCTTCGGTTGGGGTACAGGAGTCGAATGCGAGGATGAGAAGAACCAAGCAGGGGATCAGAGCGAGACGGTGCATGGCGTTTCCTTTCGTGGAGGTTCGGTTTCTGTAACTCTACAAGAACCTCCCGGAATGTGCAAGGGGGAGGCGATGAAATGCTGTTTTGGGGAGGATCGGCTCGGGGTTTGCCCGCCTGGAAGCCAAGTGCCTGTCCTCAAGGACCGGAGGCGGCCCGAGGGAGCTGACCCCTTGGAACGACCGGGGGCCTGACCCCGGGGAAGGCCTCGGGTTTGGGTTCAGAGCGCTGCTGCGAACTCCTGCGCAAACTTGACCATCCCTGGATCCGCATCGTACGGCAATACGCCGCTTCCAAGGACGGTCGCGGACCGTCCACCGGCGAGTCTTGCCAGGTGCTCCAGCTCCTTCCGAAGTGCCTCCCGATCA
>CAZORO010000758.1:0-2197 GCA_964581845.1 uncultured bacterium | reverse complement strand
AGGGGAGGCTACATGGAGTCCGGTTTTCTTGATGGCCGACACACCCGGTTTCCCCGACTGCAATCCAGTGCTTTATCTCGATGTTAAGGGGCGCCTGCATCTCTTTTGGATCACTGTTCTAGCCCATGGCTGGGAACATTCCCTTCTCAAGGTCAGAACCGCCACTGATTTTACATCGGATGGCCCGCCCAACTGGTCTTGGCAAGACAATATCCTTCTTGATCCAGGTTCCCAATTCGCCGAGAGGATCGCGGCTGTCTTTAATGAGCTCGATCCCGAGGAGGGGCTCTGGTCGGAATATGCCCCAGCTTATACCGGCATGATCCTGGAGGCCGCCAAGGATCCAATCAAGATTCAAACCGGTTGGATGACTCGAATTCATCCTGTCACTCTTCCAAGTGGAAGAATCCTGCTACCGCTTTATTCGGATGGCTTTAATGTTGGTCTCATGGCCATCTCGGATGATGGCGGAGGCAACTGGTATTCCAGTTCTCCACTCGTCGGCATGGGACCCATTCAACCCACGGTGGCAAGAAAGAAGGATGGAACACTGGTGGCGTATCTGCGGGACAGTGGGGGGTCTCCTCAAAGAGTTCTCAAGAGTGAGTCCAAAGATGAGGGTATAACTTGGTCCGCCGCAATCGACACGGACATCCCTAATCCCGGATCCAGCCTGGAGGTGGTTGTACTCGCGGATGGACATTGGCTGATGGTGTTCAATGACACCGAACAGGGCCGTCACAGCCTCGCGGCCACTCTGTCGGATGATGAAGGGCAAACCTGGAAATGGCAACGCCACCTGGAGTCTACTCCAGCACGACAAGGCGTTTTTGCTTATCCCTCGGTCATCCAGGCTCAGGATGGGAAGATCCACGCCACTTATACGCATAACATCAATGATCGGAAATCCATCAAACATGTGGAGTTCAACGTTGAGTGGATCTTGCAGGGGGAGTAAGGCCGAACACATATCGGGTGAAAGAAAAAGTTTGCCGGTTCACAGTGGCTTCCCGCCTTCACGGGAATGACGAGTGGGTATGTTTCTTGGGAGTAACCGTCATTCTCTGGAAGACGGGAAGCCATTTTTGTGCGTCACTAAACCATAGCCGGACACGGCCCTTCAATGCAGAAATGCCGGATCGCTTCTTCCGGGCCGACATCGACTCCTGCTTTCTGGCTGAGCATCCAACGGTGATTCATGATCCAGATGTATAGATCTCCCTCGGTACGTCCCGGGAAACGTTCCAGGATCTGGTTCTTGTTGATGAGCAGGACCATTGGAGTCCAGATCGTGTCATACCAGGAAACCACTGCCTGTTCGAGAGTCACCGGGGCGGAACGTTCAATCCCTAGGAAATAACGGTGCTCCTGGATGTGACGAAAAAGAACAGCATAACGGCCATGGGTGGAGAAATGGATCGGTGTGTGGTGGGGGCGTAACTGATCCAGCTTGGTTTTCTTGAGGAACAGACGGTATTCGGCATCAAGGATTGCTTCGCGGGGTTCCTCATCACCTACTTGGAAGGGGATCGGTACCACACATTCGGTCACATCCGCATCAATAAACTCCTTGCGGAGTTCCTTGGCCGCGGCAATACGGTGGTTGCCATCCAGCACAAAGTAGGCCTCGCCGATTTTATAGAGCTTAACGGGTGGAAGGACCTCCTCGCGCTCCATCAGTTCCTTGATCCGGTCTTTACGTCCCCGGTCAAGATGTTCATCGATTTGGAACTTGGCGTTGAAGTCCTTATAACGTCCCACACTTCCAATGACACGATCCAACGGGATCGCACGGTACCCAAGGTAACGTTCCTGAATAGCCTCCAGCGACTTACGAACAGCATCAAACGCAAGCAGCGGAGCCTCAGTTTTCTTTTTAGTGATCTTTTGGATAGTTTTCTTGGCCCAGCGGCCCAGGCCTTTACCTGTTTTTGTCATAATAACCATTAATGTCCCCCCCGCCCTTCGTTACCGGGATTCTCTTTTCTCCCTGTTAGCGGGGAGTAAGAGAATCCTCAATTTTTCTCAAATCTCCACTCTCCCAAATCTTCTAAACCATTAGCGCCCTTTGGAAAGCACTATTGAGACCTAACCTGTGCTAGTGCAACTTTTCCCCCGTGTTTGATCGCGGAGGTTCAACAGATCTTTCATCACATGGAATAGGCTCCCTGGGCTCTTATAGAAGCCGAAAGAGTCA
>CAZORO010000757.1:0-2198 GCA_964581845.1 uncultured bacterium | reverse complement strand
TAAAAACGAGACTCCCTGTCCTGGGTGGAACCGGCGATTCCTCGTTACCGTTAAGTCTAGCCTTGATTGGCCGGGTCAGAAAGAGGAATGTCTCCTCTTGTACCGCGGATGAGCCAGGAGCAAGGAATTCAGAGAGCCTCCACACCGGTCTCGCCGGTCCGGATCCGGTAGGCATTCTCCATCGGAATGATAAAAATCTTCCCATCTCCCACTTCCCCTGTCCTGGAAGATTTTACTATTGCCTCGATAACGCTCTCCACTTGCCCCTCAGGAGTAGCCACTTCGATCCGTGTCTTGGGAACCAAGTCCACGAAATACTCTTTCCCACGGAAGAACTCGGTATGTCCTTTCTGACGTCCATGCCCACGCACCTCGGCGATAGTAATCCCCCGGATCCCCTCCTCTTCGAGCGCTTTCTTGACATCATCCAACTTGTTGGGACGGATGATTGCCACCACCATTTTCATAGTGTTCAGGTGACTCCTTGGTTTGTTGGTTTGTAGCTGAGTTCAGGTGGATGATAACTGAAACTGGGGGGATAGGAACATCTTCAGGCAATGGTGGAGCGTTGACAGGTTGTGATGGGGAGGTAATGTAGGATAGAGCATGTATTTGGGATGAAATGAGATGAACATGATTTCCTCCACACAAGCAGAGAGCCAACTCAATTCGTTACTAGATGAGGTGTCTCAGCCCCATGAACCAATACATATAACCGGGGAAAGGTCTGTTGGCGTGCTTGTTTCCAAGGAGGATTGGGCGGCGATTCAAGAGACTCTTTACCTTTTATCGATTCCGGGAATGAGGAAATCCATGAAGAAACAGTTTTTTTTATGTGTGCTCGTTTTTGTGTTTGTATTGGGGGTGACTCAGGCCGCGCTGGAGGGGGCAAGCCCGGACAACCCACCCATGGAGACACTGCCTTTTGCCAGTGAACATATGGATGAAGAGAAGAACGATGACTGGGAGGCGAAAGTCAAGGCCTTCCATGAGGACAACCTGAAACGTGCACCAGGTGGGGTGGTTTTTATTGGAGATTCGATCACCGCTGGATTTCCACTGGCCGAGATGTTGCCTGAACAGAACCCCGCCAACCGGGGAATCGGTGGCGACGCAATCTGGGGGCTGCTGCGCCGTTTGAATGAATCCGCCTATGAACTCAAGCCCTCCAAGGTGTTCGTGATGATCGGGGTCAATGATGTCTTCAATAATAACATGACCACCCCCCAATTCCGTGCGCTGTATGATTATCTCTTCCGTGAACTGCGTAAGAACTGCCCGGGAGCCAAGATCTATATCCAGTCGGTTTTGCCGGTCCGGGGAAATATCGCTAATATCGAATGCGCCAAGCTCAATGCCACCATTCAGGCTTTGAATCAGGAGCTGAAAGCAGTAGCCAAGGAACAAGGGCTCACCTTCATTGACCTGTTTCCCTCCTTCCTGAACGAGAAGGGCGAGATGAGCGAAAAGTTCTCATCAGATGGTTGCCATCCCATCCAGGCTGGACATGAATTGTGGGTCAAGCTATTGGCCGATGCGGGTGTCTGGGATGAGAAGTAACGGATACATGAAATCTCTCGATCCGGCCCTATCAGTCCGTTGATAAACCCGTGGATACGATAGGGCCGTAAATTTGCGCTTTCGAGGGAATGTCGATTTCCGGGGGAATTTGCTGTTTTCGTCATTCCAGTGAAAGAGGGAATCCAGAGTCACCCCCTTTTTCAATAGGCTGCCCGCCATCACGGTTGAGTTGCATTCCAGGGACAAAGGTCTTGACGCTGATTTCGATTCTGGGATGATACGGCTCTGGTGCGCCTCTCGGGAAAGAGGCGAAAAGAGCGGTTTTTTCTATTTTTTTCATGAAAGGAGGTGAAAGAAACGTGAGCATCACTGCTGTCCGTAAGAATGAACTGATCAAGGAACACCGGGTCCATGAGAAAGATACCGGCTCCCCGGAGGTCCAGATCGCCATTCTGACCGAAAGGATCAAAAACCTGACTGACCACTTTAAGGTTCACGCCAAGGACCATCATTCCCGCCGTGGGTTGTTAATGTTGGTAGGTCAGAGACGCCGTCTGCTGGAGTACCTGAGAAGTAATGAGCTCGATCGTTACCGCAAGATCACTGAGAGACTGGGGCTGCGCCGATAGGAAAGGTGTAGCCCCAGTGGCCCTTACGAGGGCCTGACCTGTCTGGTA
>CAZORO010000756.1:0-2201 GCA_964581845.1 uncultured bacterium | reverse complement strand
CGGGATTGATCTGGGGGGTACGGGTATCAAAGCGGGTATCGTCTCTTCCAAAGGTGAATTATTGGCGGAATGGAAAACACCCACCGAGGCCGAAAAAGGTGGCCGTCATGTGGTTGGACGGATGATCGACCTGTGCCGTCAGATCTTCTATGAGTTGCCCGAAGGATTGGCGCGTGAGCAAGTTGTTGGAGTCGGAATCGGTTCGCCGGGAGTCTTTGATTTGGATACCGGGGCCCTCGTTGCCGGAGCGGTGAACATACCTGGCCTCAATGGCACTCCCATGCGTTCGATTTTCGAGTCCGAGCTGGGACTCGCGACCCGTGTGGATAACGATGCCAACGTCTTCGTACTTGCCGAAGCACGCTATGGAGCGGGGCGGGGAGCATCAACCGCGATTGGGTATACGATTGGAACCGGTGTCGGTGGGGGAGTCATTATCGATGGGAAGGTTTTCCATGGAGCTTGGGCCTTCGCGGGTGAATTGGGCCATGTGACCGTGGAACCGGAAGGAATTTATTGTCCCTGTGGAAACCATGGGTGTCTGGAGTCTTATGCTTCGGCCAACGCCATCGCATCTTATGCTCGTCAAGCCGTAGAGGTGCGGGATGACTCGCTTTTGTCTAAAATGAATCCAGAGGAGATCTCCTGCAAGACGGTGGGCGAAGCGGCTGCCCAAGGAGACCGCCTCGCGTGCGAAGTGATCGAAAGAGCAGCCTACTATCTGGGAGTTGGAATCGCGGCGGCGGTAATCGTCGTGAATCCAGCGGTGGTCATTATCGGAGGTGGTGGCGCGCTGCTCGGCGAGCCACTATTCGGCCCGATCCGGTGCCACCTCCGCAGAAGGGTCTACCATCAGCGTGTGAAGGATGTCGATGTGGTTGGGGCGCAGTTGGGAACCGAGGCGGGTATCATCGGGGCGGCGGGACTGGTCCTCGCGGAACGTTCACCGGTCCGCAAGTGACAGGATTCCGTCTCCTCGTTGTGGGAGGATTTGTTCAGCATCTTGAGGGGGATGCCATGAAGACGCTATCTATCTTGTCTACCGTTCGGCTCACGATGTTATTGAGCATCGCTTTGGTAGCATCCATGGCTTGGTCCGAGGAGAACCTGCGTGTTGGTTTGGCCCGTTCCCGCCAGGTCGAGATCCATTGTGATGGTCTTGTGGGAGTGGTTCTCGATAGCCGGACCAGCGATGCCAAGGAGCTCCCATCTGGAACCTACACTCTGAGTGTTGTGGAGGCCCCCTCCTTTTACCGTGCCGCTCCCCTCGTAGCCGGTGTGATTTCAACCCCTCCGTGGGAAGTTGTTGCTCCGTCAGTTATCGCGGCCCCGCCAAGTGGATGGAACTTGGATCTCGTACGGACTTCATCTCCGGAAACCGCCAACCGGGCTGAAAAAGACGCAAGGCAGAAGCTCAAAGGAAGGATCCGATCCTTCCAGGAAAACGGTCAGTATGTGGTCCAGATGGGCCCCTTCCCAAATGAATATCTCGCGCGAAAGGCGGAGGAAAAGGCACGCGGGGCAGGTTTCCCTGCTCGGATTGCCAGCACCGGAGAAGAGGGCGGGTATGCCTCCACGGACTCTATGGGGGCCGCAAGCCCTCGGAGGAGCCGCCGCCTGCTTCCAGAGGGTCAACCAGCTCTTCCACCGCCCCCACCACAAGCATTGAAGGCACAACCCCTTGAAATCATGCCCGAGCTTCCCCAAGGACAGGAACCGGGTGACACCTATGAGGGGGACCTGGCTCCCCTCGATTTGATTCCCGAGGAGATGCTCAAGCTCGAACCGGAGCCTACTCCTACCCCCGAACCTCCTGTCATGGAACCGATCCCGGAACCGGATAGGGCTGATATGGGACCAGAATTAGGATGGGTTCCCGCCCCTGAGAAGAAAGGGAAGATCACCCCTCCACCCGAGCGGATTGATACATCCAAGTCGCGCTTGCCCCGTCCACCCTCACGGATGAGCATTCCCTCCACACCAAATCAAGAGAATTTGAGAAAGAAATCAACCCAACACCAAACGCCCAAGAATATTTCTCCCATACCTAAGGGAAAAGAAACACCTCCTCCTTCCGTTGAAAGGCGTTACCGCCGTCCACGCTATGCCGATGGGCCGCGGCGTGAGTCCCCGCCTCCATCCCCCCGCCGTTCACAGCGCCTGGAGCCACGCGAGAAAGAGTCTATTCCTCCACCGCCTGC